>CALDZJ010000046.1 GCA_937944055.1 uncultured Verrucomicrobiales bacterium
GTTTTTCATCGCCTTGCAAGAAGGCGGATTCGAGTGTTTGATAATCCACGGTGGTTGGTTGGTTCTTGGTTTTGACGCCTGCATCCTGACGGATGCGGCTGACCAACCACCACTTATTTTAACGACTCAGGGGACTCTTCCTAAAAAACAAAATCTTCACCTTCAGAAAAAAGTCATCAGTTACTTTTACAGAAAAAAATTTGCGCGGCCTCGAGCTTGGCTCTAAATCCATAACCCATCCTTTGATAGATCCTATTTCACCACCAAGGCACGAAATAATTTATCCAGAGAGTTGCGCAAATAACAACTTAACAGAAGTAATATTTTGCACGAAAAAGCGCGACCACCATCATCATTCACAGTGATTCTGAATCTTTATATTTAATCACCGCCTCAATCTTATTTTTCACCTGAAGCTTCGAACAACTTCTCTTCACATAAGTTCGAACAGTCTCAATCGACAAGCCCATCTCCTCGGCAACATCTTTATAGGTATAACCCGTTGAGAGAAATCGTAAGACTTCCCGCTCCTGAGTCGAGAGCTTTTCAACATCATCCATATTTGCCTTCTTCTCCCGAAAATATTGAGTGATTTTACGAGAAATCTTGATTGATATCGGAGCACCTCCAGAACAGATATTCCTCACGCCTTCATATAACTCCTCAGGTCTACTCGTCTTCAAAATGTATCCATTTGCACCTTCCTGAAAGGCTCTAAATATCAATTCGGAATCCTCATAAAATGTCAGAATTATAATCTCACTTTCAGGGCATAATTCCTTAAGCTCACAGATACAATCGATTCCAGATTTTCCTGGGAGCTGAATATCGACCAAAATGACATTTGGTTGATATTTTGAGAACTCAATTGCCGCTTTCTCACCTCTGGAGGCACATGCCACGACCTGAAAGTCAGCTTGCCTCTCAAGAACTCGAGCCAATTTCTCCCGAAATTGATCATCATCTTCTAAGATCGCAATGGTCGTCATTGAACTCTTTGCATGCTCATTCATGATTTATTTTGCAAGTTAGGTGCGAGCGGACAACTGAATCTAAGATGGGTCCCTTCGGTGGAAGTAGAGACTTCAAAATCCCCCCCCAAATCTTTCATTCGCTGATTCATACTGACAAGCCCATAACCTTTTTGATTAACGTTTTGAAACCCACTCCCATTATCTTTCAACACAACTTGAAAGGATTCATTTAAATGTTTAATCTCTAAAAAAACCTTACTTGCTCCTGAATGCTTGAGAATATTGTTAATCCCCTCCTTAAGAGCCAAGCGGAATTGATTACGGAAATCCCCAGAAATCTCAAAAGATCGATCTACATCCTGAGCGCTGATTCGGCATTGGATGCTCGCAGCATGGCAAGCCTGAGCCGCCAGACCACAGAGAAAATCAACCAAAGATTCCAAATTATCATTTTTGGAATCCAAGGCCCAAAGAGCTTCTGACAATGACTCAGCTAAGTCTTTACTCATCACCGAAATTTCCTTCAACGAATCACGAGTCACCTCATCTTCCACCTCTTGGGCTGCACTGTTAATAGAAAGAACAATTTCAGAAAGCCTGATTCCTAAATGATCGTGGAGGTTTCTTGAAATTCGTACTCTTTCGTCCTCCAATAGCTTAAGCTCACTCAATTGTCTCAGCGCTTTCTTCCGGACCTTGCTCCGATTGACTAAAATCACTCCAAGGGTAAAAAGCAAAAAAAGGATTAGCCAGAGCCACCAACGCGCCCAGATCGGGGCAGGAACTATCACCTCAAGCATGAAACAATTTCCGCTCGGATCTCCCGCTAGAGTTTTCTCTTCGACTCTAAATTGATACTGACCGGGAGGAGTATTGTCATACTCAAAGATTCTCACGTTTGTATTACTGATCGTATGAAACTCTTCCCAGGCCAACTCTACGTGAGTGCCAGAGACCGGGAACCCAGCAAGAGCCCAAGTCCCATGACCATCACCCTGATTATCTTGGATAAGCAAGCTCCGTGATCCGTCCTCCCTCAGGACCTCGCTAGCCATCGATGGAATCGTTCCTGTCTTCCTCCATTCCGGTACTGATCCGTGAACAGGGCCCACATTTAGCAGTAGTTCCGTCGCCTTAACACCATCAAACAGGGTCATATCTAGCTTAGAAAACTCGTAAACCCCTACGGCACCAGGAGGCCCCGCTGAACTCATCACAAGCCCGAGTCGCGAAGTTCCTTTTGGAAGTTCTAATCTTAGGTTTTTCCGGCGAAAGCGTTGATTCTTGGTCCTTTCTGATGCTGGAAGGCTGTCACCCGTGACGCGATGCTCATATTTCTCAATGATTTCAAGATCCTCATTCAAAAAATTAATGGTAAAGCGCATCCATGCCTCGGTATCTCTCCATTCTGGGTCGACAGGAAACAGGCGATATCTGAATCTGGGAAATTTTGACGAAATCTCAAATTTCAGTGAATCGCTCTTCAAAGTGTCAATTTTCCGAATCTCTGAAGAATCGAGTCCATGGGCCACACCAATAGCCCCTCCGAGTCCCCAAAGGAAAACGACCCAGTTGAAAAACGTCAAAGAAACACGGAAAGTCACTGATAGTGAATGAGTCACTGCACTGGAGATCGCCTAAATTTCGAAAAAATCAATGCGTATACTCGCCCACATTTTAAAGCGAAGCCCCCAATAGTGGTGACAGAACCTCGTTTCTCCGAAAAATTTCATAAATCTGGTGAGCAGAACAGTGCTATGTCCCTCACGAGAATTGGAGACAAGTCCTAGGGGACATCTTAAAAGTTCAGCAGCTTGAACAAAGAGGATCAATCCCGGAGGAATTTCCGGAGCACCATCGAGGCCCGTCCACTGGACCTTAATCGTTCCTGACGAGGCTCTGGAATTTCTTCAAGCGGACAGGCTTCGTAACCCAAATTCTCCGTAAAATAATCAACAGCCCGCGTGCTCAGCGCGAACACCCAAGGGATCCCCAACTTTCGAGCCCGCTCTTCAGCCGCTTCCACCAAGAGATGCCCATAGCCCAATCCGCCATGATTCTGCTTCACATAAAGGCAAGCCACTTCCGCGCAATGAGGATCGCTCGAGGGATGAAGCGCCACGCAGCCCACCACGTTTCCATCAATTGTGAGGACTTGAAAATCATCCAGCGAAGTCTCAATTTCCTCATAAGATCTCGGCACCAAATGGGCATCGCGCATCGAGCGCCCCACCATCGCGAGCAGCTCGGAAATATCATCCGGCCCGATCGGACGGATCGAAAGGTAATCATCGGCATAAACCATCACGCCGACTCCCTCGTTCGAGAAAAGCTCATCCATCAACACGCCCTGATGCAGTTCATCGAGAAGATGCACTCGCGGAATCCCGCTCGCGCAAACTTCCGCCGCCCGATGAAACAAATCCTCTTCAGGGCCCTGCCAGCCTTGCGCGTCTTCTCGGGAGATTGCGGTGCCTCCCTCGCTGGGCTTTGGGATTAACGTGATTAACTTAAAAGCCCCCAAATTCCCGGCGAAGCTCACCACCTCTTCCCCCAAAAAGGCAAGCTCAGGGCTCTCAATCAGCGCCAACTGACCCCGCTCAAGAATTGCGCCCACCTGCGCAGCATCCAAAGGAGCTGACTGCCATTTCAATTCCCCATCGGTGAGGAGATTACTAATCTCAGCCTCCCCGCTCCCCGTAGAAATGAGCACCAATTTCACCCCCACTTGCTGGAGGGCGATGAGGTCCAAGAGAGCCTCGGCGAGCGCCAACTGCGTCATGCGGGCAGCATTCAGAACCAAAACAAACGTCTTCCCTCGGAAAAACGGCACGTATTGGAGAACGGCACGGACATCACTCTGCACGTCCGGAGCCTAGAAGGACTTAGCGGGAATTGAAACGCCAAATCACCACAAGCCATAAGAAGCCAGCGAGTAAACCCGTCACCGCAAACCAATCGCCAAAGGCCGCATAGAGAGTAATTTCCCCCTGCGCCGGAATGTAAACGGGGGCCAAAAGATACCCACGGTGGAAGTGACTGCCGTTCTCATCGAGCAGACTGCGCTTCTGGCCGCTGTAGGGATCGGTGAGCGATCCCGCCGCCGTCACCACCCCAGTCACTCCCCGATTCGCGGCCCGCACCATCGGCCGCCTTAGCTCGATCGTGCGAAAGAGAGCATTCCGAAAATGCTGCGCCGCGCCCTCGCTCTCTCCGAACCAGCCATCGTTCGTCACGTTCACCAAGACCTGAGGCTCCTTGCGGATAAACTTCCGCGTGACTCGCTGCACCGTGTCCTCAAAACAGATCGAGGGAATCATCCCAATCTCCTGCTCCCCCACCAAAAAAGGAATGGGCTCAAAGCTCTCCCCCGGCGTCAATCCGCTGCCAAATTCCACCCCCGCCGCATCATAATAGAGCTCTCGTAAGAAAGGGAGATTCGGAATGTATTCACCCAAGATCACGAGGTGATGCTTTTGATAACTGGCGCGCTTTCGGCCCGCCGCATCAGCCACGAAGGAATTATAAACCCTCGTCTCTGGGTCCATCGGACTCTCCCCCGTGAACTCATTAATCCCAGTGACAAAAGTAAAATCACCCAGGCTCGTCACATACTGAAAAATGCTCTCAATCCCGGGTCCCCCCTCCGATGTCCCATCCTCACGGAGTTCTAAAAAATCGGGCAGACAAGCCTCAGGCCAGACCACCAGATCAGGCATCTTCAGAGCGATCACCTCCTCTTCAGAAGAGGCCTCTCGTAAAGCAGTTCCAGCCTGTAATTCTGCTTCCTCGATCCCTCTTTCGGTGAGCTCAATGAAGCCATCAACGATGCGCTGGGCATCCCAATTCGGATCAATCAAGCCCGCTTTTTGGGGAATGTTTTGCTGCACGAGGAGGACTTGGACCTCGATCTTGCTCGCATTCGTGACCGAGACCAAGCGGGCCGTCCCTACCGAAAACGCAAGCATGATCACGAGAAGAGCGACCGCAAAATCCCAATGCAACATCTTGACCGAGCGGGCCATGAATTGTTGGTAAAAGCGCCGGGCCGTCTGCACTGCCACCGCACTCATAAAGACAGGGAGAAAAGCCAAACCGATCACGCCTAAATACTCGGCATTTTGCGCCATGATGAGATTTTTCGCAAAAGTCACCCCCAGGCCATTCCAGCCGAAGCCGGTCAAAGCGATCCCGCGAACCCATTCTAAACCGCACCAAAATCCAGCCAGCACCGCCGCATAACTAAGACTCCATAGCATCTCACGGAAGCGACCCGCGATGCCCGGCCCGGATCGCTCCTTACCCTTCCAGGGATTCCCTACACTCGCCGCAAAGGCCCCGAACACTCCGAAATAGAGAGCGAGATAAGCCGAAAGCGCCACCGCCCCCGGCCAAGTCACCGAGCCCAGCCACTTGAGATTAATGAGCCAGAAAGTGAGGCCAGAAAGCCAAGCGAGACCCAGCCCCTTTAAAGCAGTTTTTTTGGGCCCCACGGTCCAGAGAATTGGGAAAAGAAGCCACATCCATCCCCAGACCAACCACGCGTGATCAAAGGGCGTGAAGGCCAGAGCCAGCGCCGCTCCACAGAGCACCACACCCAGAATTCTCAAAAGAACACGCATTAGCCCATTCTCTCGTAGGCCTCTTTTTCTAAGCTCGCCCAGAGGGAATCGAGCGACTTCTGGACCGCCTCCTTTGATTCACCCTTCCCGAAGAGATAGTATTTAATCTTAGGCTCCGTGCCTGATGGCCGCACCGCGAAACGACGCCCATCCGCGAGATCAACGAACAACATCGCCGCCTCCGGGAGTTCATCACCTTCTTGATCGTAAAAACCACCCTTCGCGTAGTCCTTCACCGCCGTAGCGGCCGAGCCATCAATCTCTTCCGGAGGATGACTACTGTATGACTCGACTAATGCCGCGATCTTACGCGCTCCCTCGCCCCCTTCCATCACGATCGATTTCCCCTGCTCCAAATAAACCCCAAATTCGGCCCAAACTTGGTCGCGCAAGCCCGCGATGGTGGTGTTTTCACTCATGGCATAAGCAGCCAGCTCGGCGAACATCACCGCTGCGGCATTCCCATCCTTATCACGAGCAAAATCAGAACCAAGATAACCGTAGCTTTCCTCCCCCCCGAAGACGAAAAACTTAGAATACTCCAAGCGGAGCTTCCGGCTCTCCTCCTCGCTCAGACTGCGGTAATCCCCCTTCTTATCCTCAGGAATCGCATCCTCATACTTCTTTAACTTCTCCCCGATAAACTTAAATCCGGTCAAAGTATCCACCACGCTGATTCCGTATTTCTCGGCTATCGCGCTTTGCAGCTCAGTCGTGACGAGGGTCTTTACCAAGACCGCGCGGCTGCGATTACTCTCCGTGAGCCAAGCCAGTTCGAACATCGTTTTAATACGATACCAGCCGAGCAAGGAACCGATCTGATTCCCCGTCAAAAGCTCCATCTCACCCTCGCCGTTCCGCACCGCCACCCCCATCCGGTCGCAGTCTGGATCCGTGGCGATGACCGCATCCGCGCCGACCTCTTCCGCCAGTTCAATTCCCTTCGCCAGCGCAGAGGCATTCTCGGGATTCGGTGACTCCACCGTGGGAAAACGGCCATCTCCGCCATCTTGCTCAGCCACCGTAATGACCTCGAAGCCTAGCTCGCGAAGCATCGGCACAATGATCACCCCCCCCGTTCCGTGCAGATTAGTGTAAACCACTTTTGCCTTCCTTCCCTCCAGTAAATCTGGCCGCAAGAGAGTGGTGCGGAGCTTGTCCATATAAATGCGGTCCAGCTCTTCGCCTAGAATCGTCAAGCACCCTTGCTCTGCTTCCGGAAGGGCCTCATAATCCTCACTCTTCAGGGCATTCACCTCGGTAATAACCCCCGTGGCATGCGGCTCTACGAGCTGGCCACCATCATCAATATAAGCTTTGAAGCCATTATCATGCGCCGGATTATGGCTCGCGGTAAGACACACCCCACAGGTCGCGCGGAGGTGACGAATCGCGAAGGAAATTTGTGGAGTAGCCCGCTCCGCTTCGAAGAGGTAGGCATCACAACCCAGATCAGTGCAGACCTTAGCGCAGGTCTCCGCAAAATCCCGCGAGAAGTGGCGAGTGTCATGCCCGATCACGATCGATGGCTTCCCCTCGCCGGTAAAACTCTGCCGCGCATAAGTCACCAGACCGATCATGGCGCGCTTAAGATTGAAAAAATTCATAGAAGCCGTCCCCACGCAAGGATGCTCCGGGCGCCCCAGCGGCCCACCCGCTCCTTGCTCCGCCGCCGTGATGATCTTACCCACGGTGTGGCCTCGCAATCCACCCGTGCCAAAAGCCATCGTTTTAAAGAAACGATCATCAATCTCTTGCCATTCTTTCCCTTCTAAAAGCTCCGTAATCGCAGCCGCCCCGACTGGCGAATCCGTGCCCGCCAGATAGAGTTCGATATTTCCGCAAGCTTCAGCAGAGACCTCGCCGTTTTGCACGGCAGCATCGAGAAGGGATTTCCATTCACTCATTTCGGAGACGATGCTAAAACGGCGGCGCGCAATGTCCAACCCTCGCCTTCAAGAAATCATCACAAAATCGCTGAAAAAGCGCGAAAATCTCCAAAATAGTGACACGAATCTGATTCGCCTCATTGATGGTGGCGGCGACGCCCTGCGCGGAAGCATCTTAGAAAGCTATGGCGAAGGCTGGATGATTTCCTCCAGCGGGAGTGGTTTGAACCCAGACCTGCGCGACCTCCTCTCCGCATACGGCAAGCCGCTCTACTGGAAACGGCTCGACCAACATCAAAAAGAATCCCCCGTTCATGTGAGCGGCCCCGAGATGCCCGAGTTCTTCACCGGAAAAGAAAATGGCCTCCAATGCCGCCTCTCCTTCCAGTCCGGATACTCCCAAGGAATCTTCATCGACCAACGGGATAACCGCGCCGCCCTCCGCGCCATGATCAAGCCCGGCCAAAGCGTCTTGAACACTTTCGCTTACACCGGATTCTTCTCCATCGCCGCCGCTGCCGCCGGAGCGATCACTTCCACGCTGGATCTCTCGCAAGTCTACCTCGACTGGGCGCGCAACAACTTCCGCCTCAATGACATGGACCCAGAAGACCACTACTTCTGCAAAGGCGACACCTTCCACTGGTTGCGCAGATTCGCGAAACAAGGCCGCAAGTTTGACGTCATCATTCTCGATCCCCCCACCTTCTCACGCGATGATAAGGGCAAGGTCTTCCGCGTCGAAAAAGACTACGGAACCCTCTTCAAGCTCGCTGCGAGTTGCCTCGAACCGGGCGGCAAGATTCTCGCCTGCACCAACTTCCGCGGCATGAGCCTTCGCGAATTCATGGCTCAGCTTAAAGAAGCCGATTTGAAGGCAGTCGAGATGCCCGAGGACTTCACCGACGCGCCATACCTAAAATCAGTCTGGGCCAGATTCTAAGCAAAGGAGTCGCGGCGCCCCGCCGCTTAGCTTCGCTCGCCCCCCAGCATCTAGCCTCCCTTCCAAGCGGCGAGGGCGCCGCAACTCCTGACTCCCGACTCCCGCAATCAACCCGGAATCTTATAAATCAAACGTAGCGAGTCCAATCGCAGGCGCGCTCCCACCAGAGCCTCTTTCACGCTTTCACGATGACGATCCAGTGCCTCGATTTCTACTTCATCAATAAGCGGGTTCACCCGCGCCAAATCGACCAAGCGCTTTTTCTCCCCCTCCAAGGACTCTTCCATTTTCGTGAGAGCTTTCTTCACGGTAGTGACACGGCGTTTCTTCGCCAAGACTTCCAGTGCCTTAAGCATCGCGGGGATCATTTCGCCCGTGATTTTCGCTTGCTCGAGGAGTTTACGATGATTCCCCGGGCGAAGGACGGCTTTTATCAGCGAAAGATCCGAAGTCAGATCATTCGCCTGATAATCGACCGCCACCCGGATCGGAACCGCGGGCAGATAGTGATCCGTCTGCAAGGCTGCGGGCGCGATACATTCCACGATATAATAAGCCTCCAGAATGATCGAAGTCGTCCCCGCAGCTTCCCAAACTCCGAAGGCGCTATTGCCAGCCTCACCAGAGAGGAGGAGATCAATCGAATTCCGCACCATCGGGTGATCCGCCGTCATAAGGCCGATTTCCTCCCGTGTCAGCGCCCGCTCCCGGTCGAAGGTCACGCTCATGCCATCTTCTGGCAGATCGGGAAAAGCATCCGTGATGACATTGCCCGGCTGGAGTAAGTAGCCCCGCATCCCCAGCTCCTCCACCGAGAGGCCGAAGTGATCAAAGAGACGTAAAATCCAGTCCTCAAAGTTACGATCCCCGTCCCAGCGATCCATCAGCTCCAAGGTCTCTTCAATCTTGCCATCCCCTTGCGAAGTGAGAGCAAGCAGACGATCAGGACCGCGCTCCATCTGTGCCTCAGTCTCATCGCGGAGCTTTTTCGATTCCGCAATAAATTCATCTAAAGTCGGGGCTTTGATTTGCTGCAAGCGCTTCACCAAAAGCTGCGCGCCTTGCAGGTTTTTCTCAAAGGCATTCAAGCCCTCCTGATACCACCGAGCGTATCGCTCCCCGGGGTCACCCTTCACGTATGGCACGTGAAGATTGATCGTTTCACTCTGACCAATCCGGTCCAATCGCCCGATCCGCTGCTCTAAAAGTTCGGGATTTTCCGGCAGATCAAAGAGGACGAGATGATGCGCAAATTGGAAATTTCTCCCCTCACTGCCAATCTCAGAACAGATGAGTAACTGCGCTCCATCGTCTTCCGAAAAATAGGCAGCATTTCGATCGCGCTGCAGCAAGGTCAGTTCTTCATGAAACTGCGCGATTTTCATATCAATTCGATCTAAGAGCGCTCCGGTCAGATCTTCCACCAAATCGAGAGTCTTACAAATAAGCAGGATTTTCTCGCTCGGATATTGCTTCAAAAAATCAATCAACCAATTGACCTTCGCCTCAAAAGGATCCTCCCCCTCCAACTCGACAAGATGGGCCTTGCGCTCTGGAAATCCGCTCAGCTGCTTGCGGGTGTTGCGGAACATCACGCGCCCCGTGCCGAAGGAATCGAGCAGATCCCGGATCAGCTCATCCTTCCCTGCGGGGAGCTCTGATAGCCCCTTCGCAATGCGCGGGGAGCGCTCAGAAAAGATCGCTCCATCTGGGACCTTTCCCGCTTGGATTTCATCGATCGCATCTGCCACTTTTTCATAGTATTCTGATTCCCCCAAAAAGGCCTGAAGATCGTTATAGCGGTGAGGATCAAGCAGCTGTAATCGGGCGAAGTGCCCCTCCGCTCCCAGCTGCTGAGGGGTCGCGGTGAGGAGGAGAACCGAAGGCGTCTCCATCGCCAAGGCCTGCACTAATTCATAGCCCTCACTCGGCTCCTCCGGCGTCCATTCAAGGTGGTGCGCCTCATCGACAATCAAGAGATCCCACCCCGCCTCGATCACTTGCGGAACCCGCTCTGGATTGTCCAAGAGGAAGTCTTGCGAGCAGAGGATGAGTTGATTTTCTAAAAAGGGATTTTCTCCCGAGAGCGACTGGCAGCGCTCTTCATCAAAGATCGCAAAGAGGAGATTAAAGCGACGTAGGAGTTCGACAAACCACTGGTGCACCAGCGGCTCCGGGAGGAGAATGAGAACCCGATCGGCCCGCCCCGTAAGGTGCAAGCGGTGCAAGATGAGGCAGGCCTCGATCGTCTTCCCCAGCCCCACTTCATCCGCGAGAAGGACCCGTGGCGCAAGGCGCGAGCAAACCTCTTTGACAATCGCGATCTGGTGCGGAATGGGGTCGATCCGGCCTCCGAGAAATCCCCGCACGGGCGACTGACGGATTTGAGACGAGCGGAAAAGCGACTCGATCCGGATATTAAAAGTCCGCAGTTCATCAACTTGCCCGCCGAGCAATCGATCGTCCGGTTTTGAAAAACTGATCGAGTCATCCAGCTCCCCTTCCGAGAAGGACTCCTCGCCACAATGATAGGTGAGAAGATGATTTTCCTCCGTGACCCGATCCACCGTGACGCTCTGCCCATTGTGAATGAGAATCTCATCTCCTACCTTAAAACGGACCCGCATGATGGGTGCGGAGTCGATCGCGAAGATCCGCTTCTCCTCGGCAGCAGTGAAGAGGATGGTCGCTTTCCCAGACTCCTCTTCTAGCAAGACGCCTAAGCCTAATTCCGGCTCACTGGTGCTGACCCATCGTTGCCCTGGCTCGTAATTTCCCTGCATGCGTGAGCAGACATAACGAGGATCACCGCCTCTGGGAACTGCCAATTCTTGAGGAAGAATTAAACTTGGCGATTGGAGGGCACAGCCTACCGTCCGACTCAGCTTTATGAAGGAATTAAAAGACGGGATAAGATCGCTAGTGCGCCTTGATTTCAAAGGCCAAGTGCACAAGCAGTTCCGTGGCACAGATTCCGATAAACGCTTCGCCAACGAGGTCGCCGTGCTGAAAGCGCTGGAGGACCGCGGAGCCACGAACGTGCCCCGCTTGCTCAGCCACAATCATGAGACACTCACCATCGTGACCACCAATTGTGGCGCTCCGGCTCCCCTGATCACGCCGGAAAAGGCCAAAGCCCTCTTTCAAGAACTTGAGGAGCGCTTTGGCATCAAGCACGATGACCCTGAGCCGCGCAACGTCACCTACTCCCAGCAAATGGGGCGATTTTGCCTCATCGACTTTGAGCTCTCAGAAATCCTCCCCATGCCCACTTCCGTGAGGGAGACCAAGACCGATATTTTACGAGCCACCTGGGCAGCCTCCAGCGTCAGAGGGCGGAGCCACATCGCGAATGACGATGCCTTCCTCGTCCTCACTGTGAACCCAGAATCGACCGATCCGCTTCCTGATTCTGGCGAGATTTTACTCGATCCCTCGCATCTCGTCCTGGCGGTCTCTGATGGGATGGGCGGTCGGAACGCGGGTGAGTTTGCCTCCCGTTTATTGATGGCACGGATTCGCAAAGAAGCCGCTGACCTTTACCTCGAACTCGGCAGCGAAAAGGAGGCCCAAAGCGCGCTAGATGAGCTGCTACGCCAATGCCACCGCGATATCATGAATCTGGCATGGCAAAGCGGGAACACTGAAGGAATGGGCGCTACTTTGACGATGGCTTGGGTCAGTCATGAACGCCTCTTTTGGGCCCACATCGGGGACTCCCGCCTCTATCTGGTGGACGACGATGGCGTGCAGCAATTGACCAAAGATGACAACCAAGCCTGGCACCAATGGCAGCGCGGCGAGCTCAGCGAATACGCCTACCGCAACCACCCCCGCAAGTCCGTCCTCAGTGATGTCCTAGGCGGCAGCCCGCACGAGCCTTTCCCCAAAACTGGCTCCCTCCCGCTAAAGGACCGCCAGCGCCTCATGGTCTGCTCAGATGGCATCATGGATGGGCTGTGGGAGAAAAGCATCCATGACCTGCTCGCCCAAGATCAGCCCGTGAGCGAGATCGCCCAGGCCATGAGTGCCCGTGCCATCGAGAATGATGACCGGGATGATACCACCATCATTCTGGCCCAAATCGCGCGCATTTAGGAGGCCTGATCACTCAGAAAAATGGCACGCAAAATGCTTTTCTGGAGATAAGGATTTGCCTTGAGCTGAAATTTTTCGAAGTCTCTCGGCGATCCTTGATCCAAAAGCACGGAAGACACCTTCTAAGCAAACAAATCAGACCAATGGCTAAATACCGACTCGATTACATCTGGCTGGACGGCTACACGCCCGTTCCTAATCTCCGCACGAAATGCTGCATCAAAGAATTTGATGACATGCCCACCCTCGAACAGCTCCCTGAGTGGGGCTTCGATGGTTCCTCAACCCAGCAAGCTGACGGAGGTGACTCCGACTGCATCCTTAAGCCAGTGGCTCTCTACCCTGACGGCACTCGCGAAAACGGCATCCTCGTGATGTGCGAAGTGATGCTACCAGACGGCAACCCGCATCCCTCAAACGCCCGCGCCGGCATCCTCGATGATGAAGACGCATGGTTCGGCTTCGAGCAGGAATACTTCCTCGAGAAAGATGGTAATATTCTTGGCTTCCCCAAGAATGGTTACCCTGAGCCACAAGGCGGTTACTACTGTGGAGTTGGCTACAAGAACGTCGGCGATATTGGCCGCGCAATTGTTGACGAGCACCTCGACCTCTGCCTCTACGCCGGCATCAACCACGAGGGCATCAATGCCGAGGTCGCAATGGGCCAGTGGGAATTCCAAGTCTTCGGAAAAGGCTCCAAGCGTGCGGCTGACCAAATCTGGGTGGCTCGCTTCCTCCTTGAGCGCCTCTGTGAAGAGTATGCGGTGGACGTGAACTACCACTGTAAGCCACTCAAGGGTGACTGGAACGGTTCGGGAATGCACTGTAACTTCTCCACCAAAAAGCTCCGCGAAGAGGGCGGAAAAGACTACTTCGACAAGCTGATGGCTCAGTTCGAGAAAAATTGCATGGAGCACATCGCAGTTTACGGACCTGATAACGATCAGCGCCTCACCGGCCTGCACGAGACTCAGTCCATCGACAAATTCTCATGGGGAATCGCCGACCGTGGCGCTTCCGTCCGTGTGCCACACTCCTTCGCGAAGAACGATTGGAAAGGCTACCTCGAAGATCGCCGCCCCAACTCACAGGGCGACCCCTACGCCATCGCTTCCCGTGTCCTCAAGACGATCGCAGAAGTCGGCTAGTCCATCTTCCTAGAACAAATTACAAACGATCACTGCCCCGGCAGTGGTCGTTTTTTTGGGCTCATTTTTTGGCGATTTTTTTTTCCGCGGAGAGCTGGGCGCGGCGGTTGGCGAGCGCTAGGTCAGCTCGTTTCACTCAGCCATTGTTCGCCATCGTGGCGGAGTTCATGAGTGAGGCATTGTAGCTGATCTTCTGGCTCGTGAGTGATGTAGATGATCTGGGTTAGCGCGCTTGTGGCGATGCGGTCGATGACGTTTAATACGAGGGCGCGATTCATCTCATCAAGCCCTTGGCACGGTTCATCAAGAATGAGTAATGGTGGCTTTTTGACGAGGGCTCGCGCGATGAGAAGGAGACGTTGTTGACCATAGCTTAGGCTCCCGAAGATTTTTTTCTCAAAGGCTGCCATGCCCAGTAGTCTTAGCCATGCTTGTGCAATTTGCAGCTGCTCTGGCGGGACTTTTTGATAGATCCCCACGCTATCGAAAAAACCTGAAGCCACCACGGAGAGAGCATTCGCTCCGACTCGGTGCTGTTGATGCAAGCTTGGTGAGACGATCCCGATGAGAGACTTAATATCCCAGATGCTTTCACCGGTCCCCCGGCGCTGCCCCATCACCTCAACTTGATTTGAGTAGCACTGCGGGTGATCACCCGTGACGAGGTTCACGAGGGTTGATTTGCCGCAACCGTTCGGGCCGGAAATTTTCCAATTCTGCCCTTGCTCGACGGTCCAATCGAAGCCTGAGATGATCTCACGCCCGCCATGCCGGACGGTGACGTTCTTCATCATGACCAAGGGACCCGCTGGGGCTTTTAGCGCTTGGCCTGCGGGAATCTCGATCTCTTTTTCTCCCAGCTCGATGAAGTGTTGAAAGCTCTCATCTGCCTGCACCTCAGCCCACTCAGCCGCGAGGAGACATTTGCCATTTTCCACGTATGCCAGATGAGTCACCAATCCCGCAAGATCACTCAAGCGATTCGCCACGAGGAAGAGTTCACGCCCTTCAAGGAGGCGCTTTAAAGGGGCGCGGAAGGCTTGATCCAGCCCATCGAAGGGCTCATCTAAAACGAGCAAGGGTGGGTTTTGGATTAAGGCCCGGGCTAGCATGAGGCGACGCCTCTCTCCGGTGGAAAGAGTAAGGAAGCCTTGCTCCAAAAGCGGGCGGAGGCCGAGTGCTAAGGCCAGTGATTCTAAATCACTCGCTGACGGAGAGACCTCCTCGATCAATTCCCGCACGCTGCGGCCGTAGTCGATCCGATCTAAAAATTCTGAATCATCCTCGCGCAGTTCGCGCTCTAGGAGCTGGTCCTCGACCTCGAAAGAAACGAGGGAAGCCCCGTGCTGCTCAGCTAAATTGGCGGCGAAGGTCGACTTCCCCGAGCCATTTCGCCCCACGATGCCCCAAGAATGGCCGGGCTTAACTTCCAAGTGACTCATCTTCAAAGCGGGCAGGGTTTGCCTCTTTCCACAGTTTCCAACAAGCGAGAAAGCCGGGCGCAAAATCTTCCGGAACTTGGCAGACCCACTCCTCAATCTGCGGCATGGAGAACCACTCACCGTATTCGATTTCTACGCAAGGAAAACGAACTTTCTCCTGTGCTAAAGTGGCGTAAAGGCGGACATGTTCCCAGCCCGTGTTGGCATGAGCTCCAAGTTTCCCCACCTCTCTGACGTCATGCTCTGAGAGACCTAACTCTTCTTCTAATTCACGTGCTGCGCAGGCCTCGTAGTCCTCTCCCGCATCGACATGCCCAGCGGCACTAGAGTCCCACAGGCCGGGGCACTTATCCTTGAGCCGGGAGCGTTTCTGGAGAAATATCTCTCCTTTTTGATTGAGGGCAAAGATGTGCACGGCGCGGTGCTTTAAACCATCACGATGAATGACATCCCGCCGCTCGCTGCCCAACACGACATCATTCTCATCTACCACCGCTAGCATTTCCCCCGCTCCTTGCCCTTCTTCTTTTTCAAAGAATGGATCAACTTCCCGCGTGAGTGCGACCCAGTCCTCCAAGCTGAGTTCCTCGGCACGCGCGGTCGGCAAGAGGCCGAGTCTTTCACTCACTCTGGACCACTCAATCTCAGCGGGCAGATTCTTACGTAATTGCTTTCTCCGCTGCGCGAAACCTCGGCGGATCAACTCATCAAACAAGCGGCGATCATGCACCGGGAGCTCCGCCTGTCTCGGCTCCAGCGTCATCACCGTGGAATCGATCAAAGGACGCGGGATGAAGCAGCTCGGCGGGACCACTTTGACCGGCTCGCCCTGCCACTCGCACTGCATGCGCAGGGTCAAAACTCCATAATCTTTACAACGCGGACCCGCAAGGATGCGATCGATCATTTCCTTCTGCAACATCAGCACGGCGCGGATAAAGGGCGAGGGTCCTTTTAGGAAATTTCGTAAGATCGCCCCGCCAGCGGAATAGGGAAGATTCCCCAAGAGCTTGACTTTTTTATGCGCAAAAAATGGCCGGATATCTAGCCTCACGGCATCGTGATTGATCACGGTGACCTCGGGATGATCCGCGAAGCGTTTGCCGAGGTACTCGGCAAGGCGGCGATCATACTCCACGAGGATGATTTTCGAGACCCGGCCGATCAAATGCTCCGTGAGCGCCCCCGTTCCCGGTCCCACTTCCACCACCGTATCATCTGCTTCCAGATGCAACTGCTCGACAATCCACTTGGCAGTATTTTCATCAACGAGGAAATTTTGCCCCAGTCGTTTAGAAGGGACCACGTTCGCTTCAGCGAGGATTGCGGTTAATTCAGTTGCCGTCACACTCCCCTTTCAATTGCCGTGGGGCCGAATGTCCACTAAAAAGCGGTCATCCCGTGACTCTTGCAACCTTCATCACCCTGATCCGCCTTGCTTTGATCCCGGTCTTCGCCTGGGTCGCGATCGGCTACGGGCGTAGCGTAGATGCTGGCGCGCCGGAGGAAGCACAGCGCTGGTTAGCCGTCGCGATTTACACTCTCGCCTCTCTGCTAGATGGCCTAGATGGCTGGATCGCCCGCACCTTTGACCAGCGATCCCTCACGGGGGCGATTCTCGATCCCCTCACCGATAAGGCCCTCCTCATGACGGGACTTTTAACCACCACCTTCGTCAACTGGGGGAGTGATTGGCACCTTCCGATTTGGTTCATCATCCTCGTGATCGCGCGCGATCTAGAAATCATCATCGGGATCTGGGTCCTCTATTACATCAATCGCCAAGTCCCCATCAAGCCGCTGAAGATTGGAAAAATCTGCACCGTCACCCAAATGATCGCGATGGGCTGGATCATGCTTCACTTCACGGCCATCCCCCTGATCATCCCCACTTTAATCGCGGCGCTCTTCACTCTTTGGTCCGCTTATGAATACTACATGATGGGCTATCGCCAACTTCCACGTAACTCTCGTTCCTAGGTCTTGAATTATCTCTCACTTACGCCAAGATCCTCCCGTGTCCTTTTTAGAGCTCAAAGATCTCAAGACTCACTTCCCTGTCAAAGGGGGTGGTTTAATTTCCAAAACGGTCGAAACCATCAAGGCGGTCGACGGTGTCACCCTCTCAATTCAAAAAGGAGAAATCCTAGGCCTCGTCGGAGAATCAGGATGTGGAAAATCCACCCTCTCCCGCACAGTCATGCAGCTGCAGGACTCTACCAGCGGACAAGTCATCCTCGATGGAGAAGAACTCACCACCCTTCAAAAGGATGAAGTCCGCCAGCGCCGGCTCGATTTCCAGATGATCTTCCAAGATCCTTACGCCTCGCTGAACCCACGCATGACGATTTTTTCCACCTTGTCTGAGGCGATTTGCCAACGTCATCCCCATCTTAAAAAGGACCCAGCGCTCTCTGACAAAGTCACGGAACTGATGGCCACGGTCGGCCTAGATTCCCGATACATGCAGAAATACCCACATGAGTTCTCCGGCGGCCAGCGCCAACGCATCGCCATCGCCCGGGCTCTCGCCCCTGAGCCGAAGCTCGTCATCGCAGATGAGCCGGTCTCCGCGCTTGATGTCTCCATCCAATCACAAATTCTCAATCTCCTCATCGATCTCCGTGACCAGCTCGATCTCACCATGATCTTTATCTCACACGATCTCTCGGTAGTCCGCTACATCGCCGATAATATCGCCGTCATGTTCGCCGGAAAAATCGTAGAATACGGTGAAGCGAATGAGGTCTTCCTAAAGCCCAAAGACGCCTACACCAAGAAGCTTCTCGAGGCCATTCCGCACCTTAAAGAGCACGCCGCGACTTAAAAACCACCAGATCACATGGACCCAGGCATTTATAAAATCATTCACTTCATCGGGCTGATCGTCCTCTTCACCGGACTCGGCTCACTCATCGCCTCCGACCCTAAGAAACCCGCCGCTTTTCGTCGGCCAGCCATGATTCATGGCATCGGATTATTCCTCCTCTTGCTGAGTGGCTTTGGCCTCTCCGCAAAGCTCGAGATTGGATTCCCAGGCTGGATGCTCGCCAAATTAGTCATTCTCCTCCTTCTCGGAGTGATGATTGTCTTGATTAAACGCCGAGTGATCCCCACTCCGCTCCTCTATCTCCTCGCCATCATCTTAGGCTCTGTCGCAGCCTACCTCGGCTTCACGAACTCCATCTTGCTCCGCTTTTCCTAAGCTCCGTCTTGGACCACATATTGGACCACAGAAAAAGAACACCGCTCTCGCTAGCCGACTCGCTACTCGCAAGTTATTCACAGGTTTTACCCACAAGGCCGGATCCCTCTTTCGCTCCCAGCCGATTCACGAATTCGCCGCCGGTGATGTCGGTGAATCATTGAATCTCCAGCGATCAAAAGCCCAATTTCGACGAAATTGGGCTCTTTTTTTGATCAGATCAATTCCGGGGAAAAGCGAAACTCAGCGGAACTAGGTGAGTTATTCACAAATTCCAAAGCCCTTTACCGCCTACATCACTCGATGCTTTCCAGGAATGGGGCAAGGATAGATTCCATTCGGCCCAGGCTTAGGGCCCGGGTCCGCATCCCAAGCGAAGGTTTCTGGCATGATTGAGAGCCCTTTCTCAAGCGCTTCATCATACTTAATTTCCTGCCCAGAGTAGGTCGCCATCCGCCCCAGAATCGCCGTCATAGTAGAGTGCGCCGTATAGTAGGCATCATTGAGTGGCTTATCTTCACGAATGTGCTCGTAAAGCTTATCATGCTCGATCTGGTACGGAGATTTATCATCTTTCCCACGATAACGCCAAAGCGTCTTCCCCTTGGAATCCACAATCTTCCCCGGCTCAGCCTTGCCCTTTTGGCAGCCGATGATCTCAGTCACACGGTTGAGAGTTTTCCGCTGGTGACGGCAGTGCGAGTTCATCACGGTGCCATCAGCGTAGGTAAATTCCACCGCATGATGATCGAAGATTTCACCATGATCCGGCCCCTTACGCACCTGCCGGCCTCCCATTCCTTGCGCCTTCACGGGATGAGCCCCCTTGAACCAATTCATCACGTCAATATTGTGAACATGCTGCTCCACAATGTGATCCCCAGAGAGCCAGTTAAAGTAATACCAATTCCGCATTTGATACTCCATTTCCGTCATGCCCTTCGCACGCTTCCGCACCCACACTCCCCCGCTATTCCAGTAAACTTGACCATGCGTGATTTCTCCAATGATCCCCTCCTTCACCTTCGCGAGCGTCTCTATGTACTTCGGCTCGTAGTGGCGCTGCAATCCGCAGACCACTTTTAACCCCTTTTCATCCGCCTTCTTCGCCGCCGCTAAAACCTGGCGCACTCCCGGAGCATCCGTCGCGATCGGCTTCTCCATAAACACATGCTTCCCCTGCTCCACCGCATACTCAAAGTGCTGCGGACGGAAGCCGGGAGTAGTCGCTAAAATAACCACATCCGCCGCATCAATCGCAGCGCGGTAAGCATCAAAACCATCATAAATCCGATCCGCCGGGAGATCCACCCGATCCGCAAATTGCTGGCGGAAGGAACTCACCGCAGCCTCTGCGCGCTCACGGAAGGCATCAGCCACCGCCACCAACTTCGTCCCCGGCACCGCCAAGGTCTGAGCCGTCGCGCCACGCCCTCGCCCACCGCAACCGATCGTTGCCACCTTAAGCTCATCGCTGCCTCCCACCTGAGCCTGACTAGCGAAAGGGAGAGCTGCCGCCGCCGCCACCCCCGTTTTAAGAATTGTTCTCCGATCTGCTGTTCTCTGGTCTGACGTTTGAAAATCACTCATCTAAAAAGACTACGGCATCAAAAGCGCAGATCTAGCGCAAAAGCTCATCTTCATAAACCACCGTCAAACCCGCATGATTCAGAACAGTAGCCCCAAATTCACAGTCCTCCAAGTACATCGCCAAGAGCGAGTGCCCTTGATGCTGCACCATCAGAGAAAATGCATAATCCAAATTCGTCTCCGCTTCATAAAGCACACTCAAGCATTTCTTCAAATCCCGCCCAGATTCCTTCATCTTCACCACCAAAAGCTCCGAGAGCGTGTAGGCAATCCCCTGCTCCATAAAAAGCTCCTCAGCCGCATCAGGATCGTTCACCACCAAACGCGCCACCGAAGCATCACTCGCATCCTGCATACTCAGCCCGATCACTTCAATCTCACGACGGCTCATCAAGCTGGCAAGCGATGAAAACGCACCGACCCGATTCGGAAGCATCACCGAAAATTGCCTCACAAAATCGCGCTGTTTTCTCACCTTTTCACTCGCTGTCATCTTTCTCGGCTAAGGATCAATTACCAGAATCAATCCTTTTGTTCAATCCACATCTAAGGATAGAAAACGCAGGGCGATCAAGCTAGGGAGAGGACAGATTCGCGGTAGTCGTAGTTCAGGAGAGCTTGGCGACGTTTCCTTGGGAGTGATTTGATCGTCGATCCGTCTTGATTCAGTAAGTTCAGCACGATTCGTCTCACCGTTCCCAG
>CALDZJ010000047.1 GCA_937944055.1 uncultured Verrucomicrobiales bacterium
CTCCCCCAGCTCCAACAAGCGATGTCAGACTGCCTCGATGCCGACAAGGCCCTCGTCACCTCCAGTCAAGACCCCCGCATGGTCCTCCATAAGCTCATTATCAAGCTTTGCGATGGCCAGCGCGCCGCTTAGAAGAAAGCACCCTACTGCTCCACCACCCTGAGACGGAGGTATTGCTCATCTTCTGATTCACCCACTGGGAGAGGATGGCGGAAGCGAGCCGTGATGCTCCCATCCGGATGAGTCACCTCTGGCAAAACCGGCACTCCACCTGCTCCCCACGATCGTAAATCATCACTCAGCTCAGCAGAGAAATTCACAGCTCGGAGCCCCGCCGTGCGAGTATAACTCAGCGTCAGATAATTCTGTCCGTTCAAGTTCTCCACCTTTCCCGTGATTGCGAGAGGCATGCTCCCACGGTCCCTCGGGAGTGAACCCAGCGCGAATTCGATAAAGTTCGTCCACCCATCGCCATCTGGATCCGCATCTGGGCCGGAGATTGAAGCATCAGCCAGCTCAGCCGCATTGAAGAACGAGTTCTGCCATCCCGCAAAATTCGCGATTCCGCCCGGCGTCCCTCCGACCAAGGCTGAAGCCACCCAATTCGCCCCCACACCATGGTCGTCTTCCGAGTTATTGAGCACAATCGAGTGCCCATCAAGTTCATCTAAAACCGGCCAAGGTGCATTATTATCAAATTCAAATTCATGAATAATGGCGTTTTCCTCCCCGATAATTCTTAGTGCCTCCCCCCCATCAGAGAGTCGGCCCTGATATTCGCCAGCAATCAAGGCATCGAAGGATGACCCGTAACGGAAGCGGAAAGCCTCCAGATTCCCCACCAATATTACCACTCCTCCCGGAGGTAAAACTCGGATCGGCGACATCGCGAAATCGAAGCTAATTCCATCCGTAAATCTCACCGCAGTGAGATCGACATTTGTCTGGCTGTAGTTCTCTAAACGGAGGAACTCAAAGAGATCCCCATCATCGAACCCTGCCAGCATCTCATCTACCGTAGAAGCTGAAGGATCGTATAGAAACTCCGCAATCGCGAGGTTCTCACTCGTGGCAGGCACGGAATCCACCGTGAACTCCGCCTCGGTCAGAGCACTCCATTCCCCCTCATTAAAACTACGCGCCCGGATCGTGACCGGCTCTGTAATCATGATCGGCAAATTAGCGGGGTCCACTTGGAGGCCAGAAAGCTGAAGATCCATCACCATATCACTGCTGCCAGGGTTATTATGCAACTCCACCGCAATCAGGTTCGTCCCACTTACCAAGAGTGCCGGGTCAATCTCAAAGGTGGTATAATCCCCCTCATTCCCATCACTACTATCAGAAGTCGGGAAGGTGTCATAGACCGCATCATCAGGCACATTGGACTCTCGTAAAACCTCCACCCCATTCAGATAAACCACCATTCCCGCATCAGATAAAATGGTCACATTAAGGCCCAGAAACGAATCTGGACTATCGATTTCGAATCTTCTCCGGAAATAAGTTGTCGGCTGGCGAGGAGCTTCCTGATTCACCAGAGTGGCAATGGGAATGAGGCTTTGCCCATCTCGGATCGTGCCGAAGCCTAAGGGAGCAGGCCCAGACCCCCACGCCAAATCGTCAAATCCGAGCAAGCGCCAAGCCGTCCCTAAATCACCATCCACCGCATTATGCCGCCAGACTGACTCCAACGGAATCTGAGTCACCTCCATCAAGGAACCCGGCTGAGAAATCGCGTTCGGATTCGGCGCCCCCCCCAGCAGACGAGGGTCAGAACCATCCGTCGTGTAATAAACTAAACCCTCCTCATTAGTGACTAAAAGAGGGTGATTTTCTGGCACCACTCCGCCGAATTCGCTGAGCTCAGGCGGCGTGATATCTGGCCAAAGATCATTATCTGCGAAGTCCTCACGCACCGGTCCTAGAAGATAGCGGCGACGCCCGCTCGAGGGACTAACCCACGCGGCCACCTTAGAAGTCTGCACCGCTTGGTTTCCAATCACCCGGAGAAGGTCTGAGAACTCACCCACCAAGCCATCAAAACGCCGGCGAAGATGAGAATCATTTCCCCCACGGTCATCTAAGACCCCACCGTTAAAAAGGTGCTTATGGATCCGGTCCGCAAAGATCAGGCGGAACTCTTCCCAACGGTTCAGCCCTCTCCAAAGATCACGCATCTCCCCCTCGCGGCCGGTCCGGCCAGAGTTTCCGCTCACCGTGCCGATGATATACGTCCGGATCATCTCCTGAGAAACGGGGCGATCTCCCCGGTTATTCAGAGCTCCCTCAGCATCCCAAACGTAAAGACGGTATTTCCCCTGCTCACTCCGCTCGCGGGCGGCCACCCAATTATTATGAGGCCAGTCCCAAGTCGCAGAATAAATATTAAGGAGATAATAGTCCGCCATATTTTCAACATCAGCGACTTCTAACACCCGCTCCCAGTTCGCACTCGTGACCGTGGCATTCAAGCGGTTGATCATATCATCCCAAGCGACCATGTCTCCCTCAGCCACGTTATCCGCACCCTCGAATTGTAAAACATCCCACTGCGCATCGTCATCCTCACTATGGAGGGAGCGGAAAAAAGGCTCACGCAAGCGCTCCACCATATTATAGTAGCCCTTCAGTTCCGCATTTACGTAAAGGCTATTGATCACGCCAAGACTTGCGGGGTTCCCCATGTCATGACTTAAGCGGCGAATCAGCTCATCCACCACGAAGGGGTTATTAATATCATTTTTTCCTGCTCGGATCCGGAAGCGCTCATAACGGCTAAAATTGCGCTCCGGCCCATTCAGCGGGAGGTCCGCAGAAGGGTTTCCGTAGTCATCGCGGAAGTAGAGATTAAAAGAGGGCTTCTCTACTGATGAGCTCCTCCACGGAGAAAGCTGAGTCTGCGTGAGCTCCATCCGCGGGCGCGAGAAACTGCTCGCCGCCACCCTGATTCCTACATCACTGCGGAAACCCACGCTCCCATCAGGAAAATAAAACTCAGCATGAATCGGCCGCTCATAGGCTCGGCCTCGGTTGATCACATTATTGTAATCGCCAAAGCCAGTAGCGGTCCACGCATTGTTCACGTATTGCCCACCATCCAGAGCCATCACTCCGAAGGGATCATAAAGCGAGCGCTCAGGATCACCTGCATAAATGAGCGTAGGGCTCGTCCGGAGGCGGGAATCTTGGCCAATCAGGAAAGTGTGTGTCCTCGTCCGTGATGGCAGCGCCCCCTCTAGGAATGCGCGCGCGCGGATGACGTGGCCTTTGATCGTCGAGACCCGCGCCAACTGCAGCGGGCCGGTGTATTCACTCCCATTTTCAAGAGTCGGCTCCGTCCCATCAGTCGTGATGCGGATCATCGCCCCCGGGGTCTGTGAGCTGATACTTACCGTGAGGGCACTGTCATAGAAGCCTCCTTTTTGATCAAAGTCTGGGCGATCCACTCGATCAACCAAGCTCTCAGCATCATTCGCTCGGCCCGGAGTCGGAATGGCAAAATACCTCTCCTCTCCTGACTCATCAAACCCATAACTAAAGCCCACATACTGAGTCGGGTATTCCGGAGTAAAACCAGACACCATCGTCCCCGAGGAATCAAAAAGAGCGAGGTAATCTCCGCTTCCAGAGAGCCTGAAATTCGCATGGAGATAGGTCGCTCCCGTGATCGCCTCATCCGGATTATCCGCCAAAATTACTAAAAACCCACCCGCCGGAATGCTCGTCCCGCTGGGCAAGGGCCACTTCGAAAGCACCGTAGGATCATCGCTCAAAGTCCAGCCCGTTAAGTCCACCGCCTCACTCCCCGAATTATGCAGCTCGATCCAATCTGAAGGATCTTCTGCCGGAAGACTCGGCTCCACGAGGCCTGCCGTGATTTCTCGCAAGCCCGGGAGATAAGAGAGTGATGACCCCGCGCCGAAAAGCACCGGATCAGCTCCCGTTGGCCGATCGATCCGTAAGGACATATCGAGACGCATCGACCCATTCAGAGTGCTATTATTAACCTGCACTGCCAGAACATTAACGCCTTCACTCAGGATGGAAGATGCCAGCCCCAGAGTGACTTGTTCCGTTGCCGTGCCCAAGGGACTAGTCCGGTAAGCGAGTTGGTCATGGTAGATGTGAGCCTTAGCCTCACCCATGTTTCGGCGAGCCACCTCGACTCCATTTAACCACGCGATAAACCCATCATTGTAATTAATCGTTAAAACCAAAGGAGCACTACTCCCAGCCTCACTCCCGCTCGCCTCGAAGGTCTTACGCGTATAAAAAGAGGGCGAGACATTACTCAGCTCCGGCCCGAGATTCGTAGAGATCGAACCAAGCGAGAAGCCGATGGGCATCCGCCCCGCTCTCCAAGCACTCTCATCAAAACCCAATGACCACCAAGCCGGCCCAGCACCCGCAAAGGCTTGATCATTCGCATCCCAGCGTAGGGTGCGCGGCGCATGCGTCGTGGAAATCTCATTAATGACCACCTCAGCTGCTAAAATCACAGGGAAAATTGCCCCACAAAAAATGCCGATTTTGAAATTCATCATACAACTATGGCGCAGATCGGAAGCCCCTGCACACAAAAAATCCGTGATCTTTCACACGTTTCTTCAGAAAACCCCAAAAAAAGACAGGGAGCTTCTCCCGCCCACCCCATAGTAAGCACCCCCTGATCAAACGCAGCCTGCTCGCGAACTCGCCCAGAAAAAAACCACGCCCCACGCCCCACACCTTACTCAGACCGCGAACCCTGATTTTGGTAGGCCATTTTTTGGCGAATGATGCTCTCCACCTTAGCCCGCTGCTCAAGATCATGGATCACTCCCGTAGCCTCCAGAGCATCATCAGGATATTTGTCAGAAAGTGCATAAATAAACTCCATCACCACCTTATCGTAGCGATATTCCTGCTGCCTTTTCAGCATCTCCATCATGTATTGCGCATTCGGACCACCCTCCGCCATGATTTGCTCGGAATTACGCCGCTCAGTTTCTGAAGGTTTCGCCAGTAACTCAAAGGTCCCCTCCTCCGAGAGCCACTGCGTGCCCACCTCAGGATTCGCCCGTCCCAGCTCCGCAAAGGCCCTCTCCACAAGTGAATTTGCATACAAGCCAGACGGCATCTCCTCAATAACCATTCGTAGCGTCTCAGTATCACGCTTTGCAAGCACCTCGCCAAAAACAGGGAGGAATTTCTGAAAATCTTCATCGCTCAGGCGCTCCGTGAACGCCGCCCTTAATCGAGTGAAATCCTCTTCCCCCATTCGATGCTCCTGCAAAGCGAGCGCCTCTAAGCTTTGCCCTACGATTTCTGGATCCGTAAAAGTCGCCACGAAGTCTAGCCTTAGCGCTGCTCCCTTAGAATCCTTCGGGAATTCCATCGCCGCCCTCACCAGATGGTGCAGGTAAGGACCTTTACCCTCCTCAGCGCTGAACTCCAGCAGCGCCTCACGCAAAAGATCAGGACTCTCCATGAACCACTTGCCCGCCATCTCATTGAGCACCTCTTGCGCGTAGCTCTGAAAACTGACCGCATCCACCAAAAAACGCACAGCCAAGCCCAGATCCTCTTCAGCTAAGTCCAGCGCGCGTGCACGCAGCTCGTTCTTCACGTCCTCTCGAGCCAGGCCCGCCAGCCGCTCCAGATCCAAAGAGAAATTTTTCAACCGCTCCTCCCCAGAAATCACAACTCTCGAGGACGCCCCTCCCCTGCGTTCACTCTGCGCAGAATGAGGCGGCTTTTGTGACTCCGAGTCATCCCCCTTACAAGCCACTAGAAACAGCGTGAGCGCTAAGCTCGCTCGAAGCAGATTTTTTTGCATTACTCAGGCTGTGCTCCATGGTTTGCGTGATTCCCGCTTGATCCCTCTAAGCGACAATGAGCACAAGGTAAGGCACGGCTTTGAGCACCCGCATCATAATCCTTCACGATCACCCTTCCCTCACCCCAGCCTTCATACTGCACCGCGAAATTTTGCTTAGGAAAACTGATCAACCCACTATCGGCATCCCGATAGTAACTCACCACCGCAAAGGCCTCAGGGTGGCCCTCGATCGAGCCATGAATCGCCCCACTATTCTCAGAGAGAATCGTAGTCTGATCATGATTAATGAGGAAAGTCGCCGTCTCGCCATCGAACAATGGCACCTCGAAGCTCTCGACCAAATCACCTCCCATGATTCGCTTCGCAACATCTCGGAAAGACTGCTCCCGCTCCACAATCTCACGGCGCTTCACCCACTGATTCTCCTCAATGAGACGACGAGTCTCAAAGGGATGACGTGAAATAATATCAATTAAGGCCGCCGTACCCTCCGCATCTTCACGCTTTGACTTTGTCAAAGTAGGCATCTCAGCCGGCGCCTCCTTCACTGGAGTATCGATATGTTTGTCGTAAAATTCCAGATCCCTCTGCGTAGCCTCAGAAACCTTGGCGGGAGCCTTGCTAAGCTCGGCAGAAGATAACGTAGAAACCTCCGCGCTCTCCTCTTTATTGCTTCGCGTGGCAATCGTCACGATCGCAATGAGGATTAAAATACTTAGAACAAATGGAATTTTTTTTCTCATGGAATGTTACTTTAATGCTGATCAATCAGCAGAATCAAAGCACCACTCACACAGCACCAAAAAACCGCTAAACGTTCATCCAAGCATTTCATCCTCCCGTGTAAAGAAGCTTCTCCACCCGCCTAACCTCTTCGCGCCCAATTCACCTCCTCTTCGCGCTCTCTCCGCGCCCTCTTCGCCTCAAAGCCCCATCATTCCCTTAAACCACTCACAAACAAGCCCCCCCAAAATCTGAATGACAACTCTCAAAAAAAATTACGCCAACAACAAACCAGCAAGCGCAGCACTCATGAGATTCGCCAAAGTCGCCGCGAACACCGCCCTCAACCCCAAGCGAGCAATCTCAGCACGCCGACTCGGCGCCATCACCCCTAAACCACCCAGCAAAATCGCAATCGAGGATAAATTCGCAAAGCCACAGAGAGCAAAAGTCACAATGCCCCGCGTCTTCACACTCAGACCCTCCTTCAACTCACGAAACTCCCCAAAAGCCACGAACTCATTGAGAATTAATTTTTGCCCCACAAGCGAGCCCGCCGCTTGCACCTCAGCACCAGTGACCCCGATCAGATATGCCACCGGAGCAAAAACCCAACCCAGCACCTTCTGCAGACTAAAATCATCATCACCCCACCAAGCCCCCAGCTCGCCAAGCAGCAAATTAGCCACCGCAATCAAACCAATAAAAGCTAACAACATCGCCCCCACATTCAGCGCTAATTTCAGACCACTCGCCGCACCTAAAGCAGCAGCATCGATCACATTCACCGGAGCCTCCTCCCCCTCCGCCAAACTCATCTTTACAGCCCCCATTTCCTCAGTCTCCGGCACCAGCAACTTAGCGAATAATAAGCCTCCCGGGGCCGCCATAAAACAAGCCGCGATCAAATGATCCATCCGCGCTCCCATCTGAGCATAACCCACCAAAACCGACCCCGCAATACTCGCCAAACCTCCCACCATCACCGCAAAAAGCTCCGATCTCGTCATGCGAGGTAAATACGGACGAATCACCAAAGGAGCCTCCGTCTGACCCACGAAAATATTCGCCGCCGCAGAAAAAGACTCCGCCTGACTCGTCCCCAGCACCCTCTGCAAAGCCCCCCCAACCACCCTGATGATCACCTGCATCACCCGCAAATAATAAAGAACCGCAATCAAAGAAGAGAAAAAGATGATCACCGGCAAAACCCGAAAAGCAAAAATGAAACCCACCGAGGCACCAGGATTTGCAAGCTCACCAAACACAAAGTCAATCCCCTCATCCCCCGCATCTACCAACTTCTGCACGAGCTGCGTGAGAAACTCTAAGCCCCCCCTCCCCCAAGGAGTCGCCAGCACAATCACCGCAAAAACTAACTGAATCATAAAGGCCCCACCCACCGTCCGCCACGCAATCGCCTTACGATCCGTCGAACACAAATACCCCACACCCAACAAAAGAATCACCCCGAATACTCCCATCCCAAAACCCTAAACAATTTTACAAAAAAGCGCTAGCCCCAGCTTTCTATGCCCCCCTCACCTCACCCTCCCAGCACGATTAAAAGAACGACTCGCTCAAATTCTCCTTCCACCATGACCAGCTTCATCTACCACATTTTAAAAGGCGGACGAGTTGCGCGAACCCTTATAGGCACCGTGAATCTTCTTTCTTAAGCTTCGCGTTATGTCGCTATGTCGAGGGCCCTATTCGTGAGTTTCTACTCCAGAGATTGGGCACTTCGCCGAGGGGAGGAAATCGGATGCTTTGGCACTGATGATGAGTCTTTGGCATCGGTGTTCTTTGCCTTAAAGATGAGCCCCTTATGGCAGGGGTGCTGCTTTGCTGATCTTATGGCCTCATACTGGGGTCCTTTTTGCTTGCGGGGGTCAAAGCAGAGATTAGAGTTGTGTGACAGGATGCGCTTCGGCTCTTCCTTTCCATATAAAACCGGAGGAATTTGCGTTCCTCCAAACCATAAACAAAATAATGAAACAGACAAAAACTAAGAAAATGAAGGGCTTCACTTTGGTGGAGCTTCTCGTGGTGATCGCGATCATCGCGGTTCTTGCCGGGATCGCGACTCCGCTCATCCTCAGGGCACAAAAGGCCGGAGCACGGACTGAGGCACTGAATAACGCCAAGGCGATCGCCGGTGGTCTCTCGATCTTTAAGACCGATCGCGGTGCCTATCCTTGCGGTTACACGCGTGAGCAATTGGAGAGCGAGGGCTTTGATAACCTTCCTCCCGGAACCGATGCGAATGCTTATCTTGCTCAGCTCATTACCACTGAGATCATCGACTCGGAGACCTATTTCTTCGCCTCTGGGGTGAAGGGTGCGGTGAAGGGTGACGATATCACTGGAACTTCTGATAAGCTTTTGGCGCGTGGTGAGAATGGTTTCTCTTACATCATGACTGAAGATGAGGAGGCTCTCTCCGATGTGAAAACTATCACTCCCCTCGTCATCGCCCCGATTAAGAGAGTGGGCGATAATCCTACCTTTGACGGGAACCCTTATGCTGACCAGTTCGTCTACGGCGCGGTCGATGGCTCTGGAAAGCTGGGCAAGATCGGTAAAGAGGGCCAAGCCATGTCCAAAGGGCGTGACAGCCTTTTTCAGACTGGAACAGATTCACTCTTCGGTGATGAAATCCCAGTTATCAAGGCTCCAACCGGGATCAATTAGACTCGCAACGACTCAATCTTAAATTTCGAACAAAGCGGACCTCTTGCGAGGTTCGCTTTTTTTTAGGGGGGCTCTTCGGCACCCATGCAGGAGCGCTTTGAGCAACAGTTCTCGTGTCTGGAGGGTGATTGAAAAAGGCCTCAAAAAAAATCGTCCATTCTAGCCTGAGCGGCTCTTGCTTTGTCTAGCATGCAGAGGCCATGGTGACCTCGGAAAGATCGACCTCCTCTCAGGATCTTAAGCAGAATCACATCATTTCCATTGATCAAAAGATGCTGGAGAATGCCCCCGATCACGCCGTCCTTGAGCCCACCCTTCAGTCTGCCAAGTGATCAGTTGCAACGGTGAAATCATCTTCTTACTTCGATCAGAATCGAATTTCTATTGATTCCGAGAACCTTATCACGGTATGGAGTGCCCACCTTGAGGGACATTTAGGCAATCTCCCCCCAAAACCACTCTTCTTAGAAAGGAACCCACCCATGGCATACACACCTAGCAAGGACTATAAGCGCCGCGAGCGAGAGCAAAAGAAGCTCGAAAAACGCATGGCCCGTGACGCGGCTAAAGCAGAAAAAAAAGCTGAGCAAGAGGCGGCAGACCTCCTCGCGGAGGAAGAAGCGGCAGAGAAAGCCCGCTGGGATGCCCTGACTCCCGAGGAGCAAGAATTCGAGACTCTTCTCAAAGAGGAAGAGGCGGAAAAAGCCGCGAAAGAGGAAGAGGCTTAGGAGCTTAGGCCGTCTTTCTGAGCTTCCTTTCTGAGCTTCGCCTCGAGGCTTCTCGGCTCATTCAGCAGCCGCGATTCATCAGCGGGTCACGGTCACAGCTGCCCGCTCGTATGCCGCGATTGACCTCGGGCGCATGTTTTGCAATTTTATGCACTGTCATCGCATATCTTGCCCTTTCTGATGAAGCTTCTCCTAACTCTCGCCCACTCGCTGCTCACCCTCTCTTTACTCAGCACCCCCACCCCGCTCCTCGCTGGGAAGGTCACCATCGTGCAAGAGGGCCGCAGCGCCCATTTGCGAGTCGATGGTCAGCCCTATAAAATTCACGGAGTTGGAGGCGATGGAAATTTGGACCTCCTCAAGCAATACGGAGCGAACACGATCCGGACTTGGGGGATCGATGAAAACACCGAAGCGCTTCTCGACGAGGCCCATGCCAAGGGGCTGAAGGTCGCCCTAGGGTTCTGGCTCGGCCATGAGCGCCACGGTTTTTCCTACACCGACTGGGATTCTAATATCGCCCAAGCGGAAGAGCTCTTCGCTGCGGTGCGGAAGCATAAGGACCATCCCGCTCTCCTCCTCTGGGCCCTCGGAAACGAGATGGAGGGATTCAAAGCCTCCTCAAATCCCGCCATCTACACCCAGATCGAATACCTCGCCCGCTCCGTAAAGCAGCTCGATCCCGATCACCCCATCATGACGATTACCGCCGAGATTGGTAAAAAACAAATCGAGGGTCTCAACCGCTTCTGTCCCTCCATCGACATCCACGGCATTAATTCCTACGGCGGCGGCCCCAGCATCCCCCAGCGCTACAAAGCTGGCGGAGGGATCAAGCCCTACCTCATCACCGAGTTCGGCCCCGCAGGCACTTGGGAACGCCCTCCTAATCAGTGGGGCATGCCCGCGGAGGCCACCAGTCGCGAAAAGGCTGCCGACTATCAAAAATCCTTCGAGGCCTTCGCGGCGGATCCCCTTTGCCTAGGCAGCTTCGCCTTCATGTGGGGCAGCAAGCAAGAAGCCTCCGCCACTTGGTTCGGCATGCTTCTCTCGACCGGAGAAAAAACCGCCGCAGTCGATGTTCTTAGCAAGCTCTGGACTGGCAAAGCACCGGATAACCTCTCGCCATTCATCCAGTCCCTCACCCTCGCTCAGCCGAATGAAGAGCTCGCCCCCGGCTCCACCATCACCGTGCACCTCCGCGCCGCGGACCCTGAAGATGATCCCCTAAGCGTCCAGTGGATCCTCAGCGAGGACTGGAAAGAAATCGCCGAAGGAGGAGACCAGCGCGCCGCCCCACCGCAATTTCCAAAGGCCATTCTTCCCAGCTCCACCTCCAGCACCGCCCAGATCAAGCTTCCAGAAAGCGGAGGCACCTACCGCATCTACGCCTTCATCCGAGATGGCCAAGGCGGGGGCGCCACCGGAAACATCTCCATTAAAGTCAAGGGCGAACGCCAGACCATCCCCGCTAGAAAACTCAGCACGCCCGTCATCATCACCGGTGGCGCCACCCATGGGCCATGGGCCGCAAGCGGATGGATGGGCCACAGTACAAAACTCAAAATTGACGAAGCCTGCACGGAAAATCCCAAAATCGGGAACGAGTGCACGAAGATCACCTTCGCCAGTGACTCAGGCTGGGCCGGCATCGTCTGGCAACACCCCGCCGGAGACTGGGGAGATGCCCCCGGTGGATTTGATCTTAGCGGTGCCAGCAAGCTCAGCTTCTGGGCTCGCGGCACTGAAGGCGGCGAAAAGGTCACCATCGGCATCGGCAATATCACTCCCCCGAAAAGATACCACGATACCTTCAGCGCGAAAAAAGACCTCACCCTCACCAAAGACTGGCAGCAATTCCAAATCGACCTTCGCGGAAAAAACCTCACCCGCATCAAGTCCGCCCTCTACTTCACCACCCTCTCATCTGGCCAGAGCAGCTCCTTCTTCCTCGACGAGATTACCATTCAATAATGGCCCTCCCTCGCTCGCCCAGCACCCTCTCAAATCATCACTTTTTTTCTTTTGTTTCCAGAGAACTAAAGTTCGATTCCTCCTGTGGATACCGTCCTTCTCGTCACCTATCTTCTCATCGCGCTTATCTTCTCCTTTCTCTGCTCGGTCTTTGAAGCGGTCCTCCTCAGCATCAGACGGCCCTACATTGAAACACAAAAAGAACCGAGGCCCGCGAACGCAAAGACCTGGGAGAAGCTCATTAATGACATCAATCGCCCCCTCTCAGCGATCCTCATTCTCAATACCGTGGCCCACACCGTGGGTGCCGCGGGCGTAGGCGCACAAGCCATGAAAATCTTTGGAGATGCTCCACTCACCACGGGCCTCATCTCCGCCGTCCTCACCCTTCTCATCCTCATCCTCTCGGAAATTATCCCTAAGACGCTTGGGGCCGTCTTTTGGAAACAGCTCGCCCCGCTCACCGGGAAAATGCTCTCCACCCTCACCCGCATCATGTCCCCCCTCATCTGGATCACGGAGAAAATCACCAGCGGCATCTCTCGCGGAAAAAAGAAAGGAGCCTTCAGTCGCGCGGAATTCATCGCAATGGCGGACGTGGGTGAGAAAGAAGGCGCGATCGAGGAAGCTGAGGGCCGCATTGTCAAAAACCTCTTCGGCCTTCGTGACACCTTCGCAAGTAATGCCGCCACGCCACGCATCGTCGTTTTCTCCCTCCCCGCTCGCACCTCGGTGGGCCAGTTCATGGAACTCCATGGTGACATGCCCTTCTCCCGCATCCCCGTCTATGATGAATCCATCGAGGACGTCACCAGCTTTGTCCTCAAGGTGGAAATTCTTCAAGCCCACGCGCATGGCGAGCTGGACCTCCCACTCAGCAAGCTCAAGAGACCTCTGCACACCGTCCCCAGCTCTCAAAACCTCTCCGATCTCTTTAACACCATGATCGCAGATCGCATCCATATCGCCGCCACCATTGATGAATTCGGCGCCTTCTCCGGCATCATCACCCTTGAGGACGTCATCGAGACCCTCCTCGGAACCGAAATCGTGGACGAAGTAGATGACACCGAAGACATGCAGAAAATGGCGCGTGACCTCTGGAAAAAGAGAGCTCAAAAAATGGGCATTGACCTCACCGCACCCAGCGATGAGCCCTCCTCCTAAAACCTCACAGCGTGCCGCCCCCTCGTCCTTTTGGACACTTCACTTTTCCATTGCCCATCTCACAAGTCCGCGATATCCATTCCCCTCCAAGTGAAATTTTTTCACTCCATCTTCCTGCTTCTCGCTTGCCTTCACATTTCTGTGGGCTCCTTGAACTGTCTTCAAATCATTGCTTGGGCCAATATGATTCATGATTACTCGGAAGATCATAGCCTAGAAAAAGCCACTGCCATGACCTTCAGCGGTGATCATCCCTGTGAGATGTGTCTCTGTATTGCCGCCGCCAAATCCGCAGAATCCGCGAAACAAGAAGATCAAAAAGCCCCTCTTCCCAGTGAAGATCGTCAAAGTTTCCGGGCCGAGTTTCAACAGCTCAGCAAGTCTGAGATCCCGAATGTCAAGCAGTGGCGGAAATCACGCACCAGCCCCCGCGCTGGCCAATCTCTGCTCACATCCTCCCGCGTCGAGGAGTCCATTCCGACTCCTCCGCCCCGGCACCTCAGCGCCTAGGCTCCCCGCCGAGCCCCCGTTTCTTAAAAGGCTCAGATAAAAGCCTCTTAAAGAAATCCTGCCCTTCCGCAGGATCCTCCTCAATCGCTCAGTCTTGCCCTCGTGCAACTCTCGCTCTGATTTCACGCTGACTTCCACGCTGCCTCCACGCTGCCTCCGCGCCGCTCGCCCTCCTCCTCACCACCTTTCACGGTGGACCATCCTACTTAGCTCTCACCCACCTGAGATTCATGTTTTCTCTTAAAAAAATCCTCACCTTCATCGCCACCTTCCAGCCCCTCCTCGGGAGTGAGGAACATTTCTTCGCACGTCACGTGAACCCTCTCACCCTGACTCCAGATGCCTCACAACTCCTCGCAGTGAACTCGGCCGAGGGCCGCCTCTCGGTCTTCCGCATCGGCCCTCAAGCGACCGATCATCCCGTTCTCACTGCCGAGATTCCCGTAGGACTTCTCCCCGTTTCAGTCCGGATGAGAACTCCTGATGAAGCTTGGGTCATTAATGAACTCTCAGACTCCATCTCCATCGTCTCCCTCTCGCGCCGAGTCACGCTAGCCACCATCCCCACGGGTGACGAGCCAGCCGATGTCGCCTTCGCCGCAGGCAAAGCCTTCGTCACCTGCTCCCGTGATAACTCCATCGAGGTCTTCGATCCCCGCACCCGGACCAAGCTCGCCACCATCCCCCTCCAGGGAATCTTTCCCCGCGCCATCATCGCCTCGGCAGACCGCACCCTCCTTCACACCATCTTCCTCCACACCAGCAATGGCACCACCATCCTGCCCCGTCATCAGGCCCCTCCGCAAAAGATCCCAGAAAGCTTTCGTCCAGAGCTCCCCCCGCCTCCGCGAGTTGGCCAAATCGTCCCCACTGATCACGAGTCCATCGCCTACGAGGTTCTAGATCATGATCTTGCCACCATTGATGCTCAGACCCACGCCGTCGTCACATATCAGGGAAAGCTCGGCACAAATATGCTAAGTCTCGCCAGCCTCCCAAATGGCGATCTACTCATCGGTAATAGTGAATCGCGGAACCTCATCGCGCTGGAGCCTGAGCTTAATGGCCGCTTCGCCTTCACTCGCCTCGCACAGCTCTCGGGAGGAGAAGTGACCCAAAGCCACCTCAATCCGGACCCCGATCTCACCTTCCCAGAAATCACCCCGAATGACTCCGCGCTTTCGCAAATCTTCGCCATCCTCCCGGAGTCGAACTCGCAAGCTTGGCTCGCCTCCTTCGGCAGTGATCGCCTCGCCCGCTTTAATCTCAACACCCGAGAAGTGAGCGCCCTGATTGACCTCCGGCAGGGGGATCAGAGCGTCCGCGGTCCCCGAGGACTCGCAGCCCACCCTAGTCTCCCCCGCCTCTTCGTCCTGAACCGCCTCTCCCACACCCTCAGCAGCATTGACACCGAGAAGCTCACCCTCTTTTCAGAAATCTCCCTCTCCTCTCACTCGGATTTAGAACCCTCGCTTAAACGGGCGCGAGGCCACCTTTTTGATGCCCGCCTCTCGGGAAATGGCAGCGTTTCTTGCGCCTCCTGCCACATTGATTTAGAGCGCGATGGAATGGCTTGGGACCTTGGTGACCCCGCCGGCTCCATGCTCAGCATCCCAGGTGCTCTCCTCTCCCTGCACTCGCCGGACTCCATCATAGAGCGCGCCATCCACCCGATGAAAGGCCCTATGATCACGCAGACCCTCATCGGACTAGCAGACCAGACTAAGCTGCACTGGCGTGGCGATAAACCTAGCATCCAGTCCTTTAATTCCACCTTCCCTAAGCTGCTGGCCGCCCCTCTGCTACCCGCAGATGAGATGGATCAAGTCGCCGCTTATCTCCTCAATCTCCGCCATCATCCTAATCCTCACCTCCAGCTAGACCGCAACCTTCCCGCAGAAGTGGCAGGTGGGAACCCTAGCGATGGCATCGCGGTCTTTACCCTCTTTGATAACCACTGCTCAGCCTGCCACCACCTCCCCTCCGGCACGAGTAATAATCTCGATATCCCCTCCACCTTCGGCTCCTCCCAACCCCTCAAAGACGCCCCACTCCGCACCACCTATCACCGGAATTTTTTCAACCCCACTCCCGGCCAGTCCTCGCTCAGTGGCTTCGGCCTCGGCTCGGATGGCTCCCACCATGAGCTCCCAATCTCCCATCCCTACTCTCTTCACATTCTCGATGATATCGACCGCCCCCTCGCCACCCGTGAGAAGGAGAAGCGTGATCTCACCGCCTTCATCCTCTCCTTCGATACCGGGACCGCCCCCGCCATCGGACACAGCATCACCATCACCGCCGAGGACGGCACTCCTCCTGACCTCCTCGCAGAACTTTTCACCCTGCAAGCGCAAGCGGAGCTCGAGGAGTTGAGCGGAGTCGGGCTCATCGCACGGGGCATCTATCAGGGCCAATCACGCTCATTCCAATACCTCCCTGCTACCCGCAGCTACCTTGCAGACCATTCGCAGGAGGCTAGTCTCAGCCCCTCCCAGCTCAGTATCTCCCAGCTCATCGATTCCCTTCTGCCGGGCGATGCTCTCACCTTCACCGGGGTCCCCTTTGGCATGACGCCTTACTACTCGATCGACCGCAACCGCGATGGCACTCCTGATAATTCACTCGCTCCGCCATCTCTCTCACTGGGCCAAAATCGACTCCTCACTTGGCCCGCAAACCGTAATGGCTGGCACCCCGAGGTCTCTACCGACTTCCAAGAATGGGCCCCCGTTCTCCGCCCTGCTGAAGAGGAAAATTCCCTCTTCAGACTATCACCTGAAGCCGACTCTCCGCAGAGCTTCTATCGCCTTCGCCGCACTTGGTAAAAGAAACGCCCTCACTTTCCTTCAAATAAAACTCTCAGAAAAAACACGATGAAAAATACCCATAAATTACTCCTCGCACTTAGTGCCACCGCGCCACTGCCCGCCGCCGTCATCACCGCCGCTAATGGCAGTGCCGCAGGCTCAGCTGGCTACACTTGGAATGTTAGCTTAAACTCCGCCGACCGTGACAACACGACCTTTGTTGGCAGTGTCGGCTCCTGGGCATGGGAAGACCGTGACCTCAATGAAGACCCCGCCCTTGGTGGAAATAATAACATTGGCTGGCGTCACCAATCAGACTGGATCGCCGTCACCCTCACGGAATCTAGCCGAGTCACGATCCAGATGGCGCGCTTTGACCCCAGCGCCGATCTCAAGCTCTTTCCCTCCTTCACGATCTATGAAAATCTCACCAGCATCACGAATCGGCATTTTTATGAAAACGACCGCGATCTAAGCTGGGACCCCGCCCTCCTTTATCAGGGACATCTTGCCAATTCCACTTCTGGAACAGTGACGATGACGCTGGATCTCCCCGCCGGAGATTACAGTCTCGTCCTTGGTGGGAACTCCACCTCCGAGGCCAGCAGTGTCCCCGTGAACTACCGCAGCTCCATCAGCACCGCCCCGATTCCAGAGCCCTCCACGCCCCTCCTCACCCTTCTCGCCAGCCTTGCGCTTTTAAAGAGAAGGCAACGCTAAACCGCGATGAAAAAGTTCCTCCTAGTCCTCCTCACCCAGCCCGTCTTCGCCCATCACGGGCAAGACTTCTTGGTGACCTTAGACAGCAAAACGCTGGCTCCATGGCAGGCTCTCTCGGGCAGCGGCTTCGAGCACAGTCGCTACACAGACTCTGAGGAACTTTCCTTCACGCAGACCTTTATTCTAGGTCTCCCAAATGATCTCTCCTTCGGGGCCACCTTCCGCTTTGCTGAAGAGGGTTCCGGAGGCTGGGATGATTTCTCCATCACGCCCTCTCTCCAATGGACCGCTCCCGCGCTCTCTCTCCCTGCGCTGGACTTCACCCTGCACCTCGCCATCGCAGCGGGTTGGGAAATCCCGATCAGCACTTCTTCTGCTCATGTCCACGGCGATAAAATCACCAAGCAAGACTGTCGCTCACTCATCGCCATTCCCTCGCTTTTCGCCGCTTGCCATCAGGCAAATGCCAGCTCTCAAAGCCACACTCATGACGAGGGCGGGCACTCCCACTCCGGCATCCATCGCCATGGCGAGAGCCACGGCTTCCTCCGCTTCATCGGAGAAATCTCACCCAGCTCGCGGGATCGCCTTGCGGTCAATCTCATCGCCGTTTTTCCAGAAGATGACTCGATCCAGACTGGATACGCCCTCGCTTATCGGCGGCAATTGAACGATTCATTCTCGCTCGGATTGGAGTTCACGGGGGATTTTGACGCACAGGGTGAGCACCTCGCCTACCTGACCTCCACTCTCTTTCTGAACCACCACCTGACTCTCACTCTTGGAGCCGCGGCAGGACTCAGCAGCGCCTCGCCAAGCCACTCTTTCCAAAGCCTCCTCGTGTGGAGATTTTAGAAAGCGGCTTTTGAACAAGAGAACAAAAGACCCCGCGAGGGCCTCACTGAGAATGAGAAGCTTACTGGGCTGCTTTCTGAGCCCGCTCGATCGCCCAAGCGACCACCCCTACCAAGAAGGCCACCAAAGTCGCCCCATAGAAGTAGTAAACCGTGCTCGCTCCCTCGATAAATCCGTAGGAATGGAGGCCCACTTCCAACATGTTTACGCCCCACCAAGAAAAGACCACCACGGAGCCCCCCAGAATGCTCATCAGGTGGATTCCCCAGCCCTTCATCCAGCCCGCCAAGCGGCAATGCAAGATGATCAAGCTCCAGAGGACGATCAAAAGAGCCCCGTTTTCCTTAGGGTCCCAGCCCCAGAAACGCCCCCAAGAATCATTGGCCCAAATCCCTCCGAGGACCGTTCCCACCAGCGAGAATAAAAGAGTGAAACAGGTGATCCCATAAGCGGTCCGCGTCATAAAGCGGTGGAAGGCTCTCGGATCTTTCATCACGCCGGCCAGCGCTAGGAAGACGTAAGTCATGGAGAGAAAACAGGCGATCAGGCCGCCACTGTAACCGATCGTGATCGTGACAACATGAGTGGCGAGCCAGTAGTTCGAATCTAGGACGGCGCGCAAGGGGTCCATGTTATCCTTGGCGTCTCCTAGCTCAAAGCGGAAGGCGAAGAACAAGCCAATCACACCAATCGCCGAGGCGATGGAGAGAAGAATACGCCGCCTTGTCAAAAACTCGGCGATTCCTAGCACAAGAACCGCACCGGCGGTGATGAAAGGAATCGTATCGTAAAGATTCGAGACTGGCGGACGCCCGGTGATGACAAATCGGTGAACGATCCCCGCCAAAACATAGGCAAGGGCCACGATGAAAATCACAGCCGTGACGCCCTGAATGACGCGCCCTCCCTTGCCATCTCGCACGATCCATCCCAAGGCTGAAACGAGGAAGGCGAAGATGAACCAAGCGAGTCCATGGATGAAGTAATTCCGATTATAGTAAGTCACTTCCGTATCGATCTTGGCCCCTTCTTCACGTAACTCAGCTCGATAGCTGAAGTCCTTTTTCCAAGAGGTGAGCTGGTCTAGAAATTCCGCCGAGTTAGGCTTCTTAGAAGCCTCGCCGAGGTCAGAGAGTTTTTTAAAGTCCTTAAAAAAGATGGTGGGATCTGCTAATTCCCCTCCCAGAAACTGCTCCACTCCGCCGCCTAAATTCACCCAGGTATCCTCTTCTAGCGACTGAGGCGGAAATAAAGTGGGCCCGTAGTTCGCAAAAGTAGCTTGCCGATTCAGCTCGAACTCAAATTGCCGAACTTCTGGCGTCTGCAAGGCTCTGGTCGATTTTAACAAGCTATCGAGAACGGGCAACCAATATAGAAAGCGGGTCGGCTGGCTCACTTGATTCAGCATCTTAACCGTTTCTTGATCGATCAATGCGAGCTGGCTGGAATCAATTTCCGGCAGGCCTCCACGGATGATGTCTAGGGAATCTCGTACTCCGGTGTAGTTCAGAACGAGTTGAGCAAATTCCACGGTTTTCTGCTCATTCTTGCTGAGAGACTCCTTCCCTTCTGATTCCTGCTTTTCTAGGAGCTCTCGCCCCCGAGCGAGCAATTGTTGAAAGCCATCTTCATCGGCACTTCCACCAGCCTGAATGTCATTAAAGCTGAGGCGGGCGCGGCGCTTCTTTGTCTCGATGTTGAAGGGCTTAAGAATATCTGAGTCATCCAAGCGGAAGATGGGGAGATCATCGACCAAATCCGGGCGGAACATGCAATCTAAGAACCAATCGACAGGGCCGATCTTATGCACCACTCCAGCGGACTCCACCTTCATGGTGAGGGCTCCATGGAAGCTGAGCATCTTAAAGCGGGCGTATGTTGCCAGCGGCTTCACGCGGCCACCATCCTGCACCGGAATGGCCGAGGCGACCTCGATCACCTCATCACTCCATGGGGAATATCCCGGGACCTCGCGCAGCTCCGTCTCCGGAATGGCACCGCGGATTCCATAGCCCACGAGCCCAAAAAGGACGACCAAGAAGAAGAGGGCAAGACCCCAGCGGAGGCCACGATAGCTAGGCTGAGCTGACTGTACTGACTGAGCGGAAGATGATTTTTTAGCACTCACGAGGCAGAAGGTTCCGTGGTTTGATTTTTCTTAGAACGGCTGCTCCCCGCAAAACGGCCGAGCATCATAAGAAAGTGAATCAGCAAGCCGATGGTGGAAGCGTAGAGCGCGTATTCCGGCCATTTATCGGAGGGGTTATTCACGATTGCGAAGGTCGAGGAGGGAGTCTCACCCTCCGCTGCGGCGGTATAACCTGCTTGATAAAGGGTGTATCCGTCATGCCGCGCGGGCTCGTTCATCACGATCTCATACTCCTCACGGACCTTGCCATCGACCTTCGTAATGTTGCTTTGAAACCAACTCGGAATGCTGGTCCCGGGGTGATACTCGCCGAGAGTTTTGTGCAGATCGACCACGAAGGGCATGGGCCAGATTTCCATCAGATAAGTGACACCATAGCGCTGCCCTTGATACGTGAAGCTCACCGGATAGGGATTGCCCGCCCAGAGAACGAGGCGTTGGATCAAGTTCCCCTCCGCATCCTTCACCGAGAGATAGCAGCCGGGCATATTGGCCTCCTCCTGCTTAATGTCTTTCTCGGTCTCTGTGATGAAAAATCCATCCACCACCTCCACTCCATTAGGCGCTGGGTTGCTAGGCGAGTCTAAGGCAAGCAGCGAGACAGGGAGGTATTGATCCACCTCCACCGTGAAGTCGAATTTCTCAAAAGTGGCCTCTAGTTTATCATTCGGCCCGAGAGGCTTGATGTATTTTGAGCGGATGATGGCGGGGGCCTCACGATCGCCGTTTTCATCATACTGGAAGATCTCGATGTCATGCTTGAAGAGTTTTTGAGCGTAGTCGGATTTCTCCCCCTGCAAGACGCGCATGTGACCCTCCTCCTTAGAAACGCTGGAAACCGCCCCCGCAATGAGCATGAAAAGAATGGAACAATGACTCAGTAAAACCCCGAACTTCTTCCACCCCTTACGCGCCCGAATAATGGCCCCGCAAAGCATGTTAATCCCCAGAACTACGATCACCCAATACGCTCCCGGCAGCGGCAAGAAAATCGCCTTACCATTCCCGAGGGTGGGTAAAACAATCAGCGAGCTGATGTCAAAATACTTATGAATCGTAGCCCAGAGGCCGAACCATTTTTGCTCAATCGTGCCAAAGAACGTGAGCAAGAAAAGCAGACTGAGGCAGATCACCGCTATTTCATATCCCGCTAAAATGCGAAAAATACGCGCCGCAAGCGAGGGCCGGGATTTTTGGGTAGAATCGCTCATAGTCTAGGATCCGGTAGGTGGAGTGATGAAGTGGTCCTCGATCGGGACGAAGCTCCGCATGTATTCAAAAAAGCCCTCTCGCGATTTCTCAACCTCTTCGGCAGGTCCCGTCATTTTCAAGGTGATGATGTTCGTGCCCGACTGGCGGATCACCCCGATCATGGCATAATTTCCCTGAACCCCCTTACCCATCCCCGGGGTATAAGTCCCGCTACCTTCCACGATGTAAGCTTCTTTCCCGAGCATTGTCGTTTTTCCTAAGAAATCGAGCGACTGTAGCGGCGTCAGGCCGAATTGCCCGAGCCAACGATTGGCGTTCCCCAAAACCTCACCCTGAGACTCTCCCATCACGATCTCCACCGAATCATCCTTCCCCGTCACGTAGTTGATGAGGCGGAACTGCGTTCCGGGTAAGCGGCGCCAGCCCTGCGGAGGCTTATCTTGGAGATTTCCCGGGTAGTTACGGTCGTGCAGAGTCAGCTCCCGAGTCTCCGTCACGTGAATCGATTTTTCCGGCTGACCACACCCCGTGAGAAAGGTGGCAGCAGTCGCGAGAAGGACGAGGTGTCTCATGTCTGAAGAAGACGTAGCGGCAGGCGATGAAATTTCAAATTTCATTTTCCAGATTCGTAGCCATGGTCTCTTCTGTGGAGCCGATCAAATATCTCAATCGCGAAACTGGACAGGTGGAAACCGAGCAAGTCTACGGAGAGGGCTTCCTCCGCTGGGCCTACGGAAACCCCCTCGGAAAGCTCGCCCTCCATAGCTTCGTGAAGCGTCCCTTCTTCTCTAAATGGTATGGCAAGCGCATGGATCAGCCGAAAACTACCGAAAAAATCGCTCCCTTCCTTGAAACTTACGGACTCTCCTCAGGGGATTTTGAAAAATCACCCAGCGAGTTCACCTCATTTAACGATTTTTTTTATCGGAAACTAAAACCGAGCGCTCGCCCCATCGCAGATGCCCCCATCGTCTTTCCCGCTGACGGGCGGCACCTCGGCTTCGAAAAAGCGAGTGAGATTTCCTCCGTCTTTATCAAAGGGCAAAAATTCGACATTGCGGCGCTTCTGGGTGATCCCCAACTTGCGGAAAAATATCAAGACGGCCCACTCCTGCTCTCGCGCCTTTGCCCCGTGGACTACCATCGTTTTCATTTTCCCTGCAGCGGAATCCCGAGTGAAACCCGGCTCGTCAACGGGCCTCTTTTCTCCGTCTCCCCACTCGCCCTACGCCAGCGCCTCTCATACCTCTGGGAGAATAAACGCAGCATCACCGAGCTAGTCACCCAGCACCATGGCACCGTAATCTGCATGGAAATCGGAGCCACCTGCGTGGGCTCCATCCACCAAACTTTCACTCCCGGACAAGAGGTCCAAAAAGGAGACGAAAAGGGATACTTTGCCTTTGGCGGCTCCTCCACTCTCCTTATGTTCCAGCCCGGCACGGTGACTCTTTCAAATGACCTTCTCCAGACGAGCCAAAAAATCATGGAACTCTACGCCAAAGTAGGAAGCCCCGCAGGCTCCTAGGCAGAAACCCAGGAAATCAGCACCCATGTCGCGCGATCATCTTAAGCTCCAGATCGTCGTGATTCTTTGGGGATTTACCGCAGTCTTGGGGGAGCTCATCTCACTCTCGGCAGCGAGTCTTGTCCTTTACCGAACCGCTTTGGCTGCCCTCATCCTCCTAATCTGGCAAGGCCGCCGCGTCCAGGTCCCCCATCGTGATAAGATCGCCTTCACCCTAACAGGCTTCGTCATTGGAGCTCACTGGATCACCTTCTTCGAGGCCGTAAAAGTGGCCAACGTCTCCATCTGCATGGCAGGCATTGCCACCCTCTCCCTCTGGACCGCCATCCTAGAACCCCTCATGGCCCGAGAGCGTAAATTCCGCAGCCTTGACCTCCTCTTTGGCTTAATCGTCGCCCTCGGAGTCATCGTCATTTTTCAAAGCGAGCTCCGATTTGGCAAAGGCCTTCTCATTGCCCTCGCCTCCGCCATCCTCGCCGCCGTCTTCTCCGTCATTAATAGCTTCCACGTTTCCAAAGCCAGCCACCACGTCATCACTTGTTATGAAATGTTCGGGGCGGCCCTCTTCACCGCCGCCTACCTCTTCATTTTCACCCCAGAGGCCAGCCTCACCTGGACTGCTTGGGATTGGCTGTGGCTTCCCGTTCTTGCCCTCTTCTGTACCGTCATCGCCTTTTCCCAATACGTCGAGCTCCTGAAACGCATGAGCGTTTTTACGATCAACTTTGCCAATAATTTAGAACCCATCTACGGCATCCTACTCGCCTCGCTCATCTTCCAAGACTACCGCGATCTCAATCAAGGATTTTACCTCGGCGCCCTCATCATCATCACCTCAATTTGCGCCTACCCCTTCTTTCGGAGAACTTCGCCAAGCTCCTGACTTTTTAAAACCCTCATAAAGGCCTTAAACATGTCTTAAAAAGAGACTTTTACAACTTCCGTTTTTTCTCAAGTTCTGAAAGACAAAGTCGCACTTTGCGTAATATCTGTTACCCTCACCTCGTCGAAATGAAAGCAATCTTACCAGCTCTCCTCTTCAGCTCCCTCTCTGCCGCTGAACTCTCTTTCAATCAAGATATCCGGCCCATTTTATCGGCAAAGTGCATTGCTTGTCATGGCCCGGATGACGGCGTCGATGTAAATGGCAAACCGAGCCGGAAAGCCGGCTTGCGTCTCGACACCCCAGAAGGAGCCTACGCTAAAAATAAAAAAGGAATCGCCTCTATCATTCCTCACAACGCAGAGGACTCACTCGCTTGGCAACGGATCATCGACAAAGACGACCCCATGCCCCCTCTCGATGGCCACTCAAAGTCCCTCACCGAAGAGGAAAAAGCCCTCCTTAAACAGTGGATTGAAGAAGGCGCAGAATACGAAGACTTCTGGGCTTTTGTCCCCGCTAAAACACAAAACCCTCCCGCGGTCAAAAACACCTCATGGCCCCAGTCAGAAATCGACCAGTTCATCCTCGCTAAAATTGAGGCTAAAGAAAAATCACCAAAAGAAAAAACCGACAAGCGCACCCTCGTCCGCCGCTTATCGCTCGACCTCACTGGCCTCCCTCCCACTCGTGAAGAGATTAAGGCCTTCTTAGAAGACGACTCTCCCGAGGCCACCCAAACCCTCGTTGATCGGCTCATGAACAGTCCCGCCTACGGAGAACACATGGCAAAATACTGGCTCGACCTCGTCCGCGTTGCCGACACCAACGGAAACCACCACGACCACTTCCGTGATCACTCTCCCTACCGCGATTGGGTCATCTCCGCATTTAACAAGAACCTCCCTTATAACGAGTTTACAAAATATCAAATCGCCGGAGACCTCTACCCAGAGCCCACCCAAGAGCAACTCATCGCCTCTGGCTTCAACCGCCTCCACCTCATCATTGACGTCGGCACCGCCCTGCCAGAAGAGTCCCACTTTAAAAACGTCGTCGACCGCGTCTCAGCCGTCGGCACCGCCTTCATGGGCCTCACCCTACAATGCGCAGTCTGTCACGACCACAAATACGACCCCATCACTCAGAAGGACTTCTTCCAAATGTATGCCTTCTTCAACAACTTCGACGGAACTCCAGAAACCGGCGGGCGCAACACCCCAGACTTCTACCGAGGTCTCCAAAAACCCTTCATTGACCTACCCACCGAAGAACAAAAAACCGTTCTTGCTGACTTCGACCAAAAAATCGCCGCAGCCAAGCAAGACCCAGCCAAGCAAGCGCAAGTCAAACAACTCCAACAACAGAAGAACAAATACCTCCACCAAGTCCGTGGAGCCATGATCATGCGCGAACGTAGCGAAGTGAAGCCTACCCATATCCGCATCCGTGGAAACTACGACCAACTTGGAGACCTCGTCACCCGTGACACCCCACACTTCCTCCCACCACTTAAAAAAGAAACAGAAGTAGCCTCCCGCATGGACCTCGCCAACTGGCTGGTCGATCAAGAAAACCCACTCACCGCGAGAGTCGCCGTGAACCGCTTCTGGCAGCAATTCTTCGGCACCGGACTTGTCAAAACATCAGAAGACTTCGGCGCCCAAGGAATGTGGCCCAGCCACCCCAAGCTCCTCGATCACCTCACCCTGAAATTCATCGAATCAGGATGGGATGTGAAGGCCCTCGTCAGAGAAATCGTCCTCACACAGACCTACCAACAATCCTCCTCAGGTAGCTCCGTGGACTTCGACACCGACCCAGAAAACCGCCTCCTTGCTCGCGGCTCACGCACCCGCTTGGACTCCGAAGTGATCCGTGACCAACTCCTCCACGTCACCGATGTCCTCAACCAAGAGATGGGCGGCCGTTCTGTCAAAACTCCCCAGCCCGATGGAATCTGGAAAATGGTCACCCTCCCTGGCTCATTCCCAAACACCTTTAAAGCAGACTCAGATGAAGCTGGCACTCGGCGCTCCATCTACACCTTCTGGAAGCGAGGCCTAGCCCCCCCTCAAATGACCATCTTCGACGCTCCCAGCCGAGATGCCTGCATCGCACGCCGTGAGCGCACTAATACCCCACTCCAAGCACTCCTCCTCATGAACGAGCCGGAGTACTTCAAAGCAGCCCAGCACAAAGCCCGCAAAATCATCGCAGAAGAAGGCAGCGAAGAAGAAAAAATCACCCGGCTTCACGAAAGCATCACCGCTCATACGCCAAGCTCACAAACCATGGCCCATTTAAAAGAAGCCCTCAAAGACTTCCGCCAAGAAAAAGACGAGCAATTCGCCTGGACCATGATCGTCCACACCCTTCTTAACCAAGACACCTTCAAGAACAAACAATAGTAGAAGCCCCCAGCCTCTCACCTCCTCCCCGTAAAGACACCACCCCTCAAACCAGACTCTTACCATGTTCGATCTCCAGACTCGCCGCCAATTCCTCAACACCACCTCCATGGGCCTCGGTGCTAGCGTCCTTGGCAACCTCACCGCCCAAGCAGCCTCCGCCGGCCCCGCACCGGAAGCAAAAGCGAAACGCGTCATCTTCCTCTTCATGGCCGGCGCACCCTCGCAGCTCGACCTCTTTGACTACAAGCCCGGCCTTGATAAGCGCTTCAAGGAAGTACTCCCAGAATCCGTCACCCAAGGCCAGCGCGTCACCGCCATGACCTTAGGGCAAGAAAAACTCGTCGCCCCCTCCATGTTCAAATTTAACCGTCATGGCCAAAGCGGCACCCAACTCTCCGAGCTCCTCCCCCATCTCGGCGGCGTCATTGATGACCTCGCCCTCATCAAATCCACCTCCACCACCGCCATCAACCACGATCCCGGAAAAACCCTCTTCTGCACCGGCACCGAGATCCCCGGAAAAGCCTCCATGGGCGCTTGGCTTTCATACGGCCTTGGCCGCATGAACCAAAACCTCCCAGACTTCATCGTCCTCAACTCCGCCTTCTGGTCCGGCGATAAACAAAATGTCCAAGGCCTCTACTCACGCCTCTGGGGCTCCGGATTCCTGCCCTCCAAACACCAAGGCGTTCCCTTCCAACCCTCCGGCGACCCCGTCCTCTTCCTCTCAAATCCAAAAGGCGTCACGCGCCAGCATCGTCACAAGATGCTCGACCTCGTCACAAAGCTCAACGCCGAGCAACTGGACAAAATCGGAGACCCCGAAATTCAAACCACCATTGCTCAACAAGAAATGGCCTTCCGCATGCAAGCCTCCGTCCCAGAGCTCACCGACCTCTCCGGCGAAAACGAAATCATCAACGAGAAACTCTACGGCCCCGAAGTCAAAAAATCCGGCTCCTTCGCCCGGAACTGCCTCCTCGCCCGCCGCATGGCCGAGCGCGGCGTCCGCTTCATCCAACTTTTCCACCGTGGTTGGGACCACCACGTAGGCCTGCCCGATAAAGTTCGCGGACAAGCTTACGACGTCGACCAACCCTGCGCCGGCCTCATTAACGATCTAAAACAACGCGGCATGCTCGACGATACCCTCATCGTCTTTGCCGGCGAATTCGGCCGCACCACCTACTGCCAAGGAAAGCTCGCCCGTGATAACTACGGCCGCGATCACCACCCCAAGTGCTTCACCACCTGGATGGCCGGCGGAGGCATCAAAGGAGGCATCACCCATGGCGAAACTGACGACTACTCATACAACGTCGTAAAAGACGAAGTCCGTGTCCGCGACTTCAATGCCACCATCCTCCACCAACTCGGCATCGATCATAACCGCCTCACCTTCCCCTTCCAAGGGCTGGAGCAAAGACTCACCGGCGTAAATCCCGCCTTCGTCGTCAAAGACATCATCGCCTAGAGTAGAGGAACAAAAACCACTAAAACGGCAGGCCCAGAGAGCCTTAGACCCCTAGACCACTAGGCCCCTAGCGCTCCTCCAAAGACATACGGAAGAACAAACGGTCAAATCCGCCCCCCTCTTGCAGTTCCCAGACTTGACGTAATCCACCACTCTCAGTCGGCTCTTGCGAGACCAAGCTCACACCCTCCTCCGCCCAAGCTCGTAAATCAGTCGACCACTCAGGCCGCATGCTCACCCCCTCAACCCCTGGATTGATTACCACTTGAAAGCGGGCCAGAGACGCCACGCCCCCACTCACCAATTGCGCAGCAATCGCATACTCCACCAGGCTCCCCTCCCCGTCAAACGGCAGAGCATCACTCGTTCCCGGATTACCAGCCAGCGTCACACTCGGACGCCAAGCCTCCGGCTGATTTGCCTCCCCCCCCACATAAACTAAACTTCTGCCAGCCCCATCCGCCCCAGCCGGCCAAGGCGCTGCATCCTCATAAGTCAGAGTCCAGAGAACATCCCCCTCCTCGTCCTCAAGAGAAAAGGAGTCTCCCCCATTGCCTAATCCTCCCGCATAATCACCCGCAAAAGTGACCCCTGGATAAGCTCCCGTAAATATCGCCGTATCTCTCACAAGGAGTAATCTCTCCCCCGGAGCAAGCTCCATCACACTCGCAGCACCAAAATCAAACTGAATCCCCCCCGTGATCCGTAAATCTCCCAATAAATGCGTCACAGATCCACGATTAGAAATCTCCACAAACTCCGCGCCACCCTCCGCCGGGTGATACATCAACTCCGAGACGAAGAGATCATCAGCGCGGCTCTCCACCACGAAGGTCGCCTCCGTCAAGGCAGACCACTCGCCGGCTTGTAAGACTCGCGCCATAATAGAAGCACCACCTGTGATCATGATCGGCGCTTGACTGCCCGAGTTAGGCATAAAGACCTGCGCCGAGCCAGAAATCGCTCCCCCCTCCTCCCGAGGATCACTCCCATCCATACTGTAATAAATCGTTCCCGTCGTCGTCTCCGCATCCAGAGTCACCGGAGTGCCCGCCGCCACCTCCCCACCATGCTGCGGGGCAAACACCGGCGCCGCCACTCGAGGATAAAGACCATCGCTTCTAAATTGGCTCAAAACAGTCCCCACCCGTGGGCTCAAATAATTCTCACGAATGTTCGTAATTTCCGCCAGCCAATCACTCCGCTCATAAGGATTACTCGGGCGCAAAAGATCCCCCCATCGAGCAGACTCCGCAACGATCGCCTGATCCAGCGAGCTCGCATGGAAATCAAAAATGGCCTCAGTCTGCCCCGGCGTTAGCGCCCCATCATTAAAGAAATGACGCTGCACCCGGTCCCCAAAGAGACGGCGATACTCAGGGTGAGCCCGCAAAGCAAGATGGATCTCCATGCAGCTATCAGCCGCAGTCCGCTCACTCACATCCACCGTCGTATTCAAGTAACTCTCCTCAGAGTCCCAGCAATAAAAGCGAAACTTCTCACCCGGCCCATTTCGCCGCATCGCATACACATTATTATCCACCCAATCCACATTCCCCGCATAATGATTCAACGCGATATAATCGACGAAGTTCTCCAAATCTAACAACGATTGAATCTCCTCAAACGTCTCCGCCAAAAGAACATTCCCGCGGACCAGTTGAATCAAGCGATTCCACTCGAGATCATCACCCGCCGAAACGAGATGGCCGATCCCCCGGGACCACTTGATCACATCATACTCCTCATGATCACCACCAAAGCGCGACGCCGCAAAGTGCTCAGTCGGGCGCTCGACAGGATTATAAACCCCCCAATAATGCCCATTGATATACAAATGCATGAAGGTCCCCGAGATCGAGGGTTGGCCCATTCTTCCTTGGAAATCCCTCACAATCTGATCCCGCATGTAAGTCACCCTTTCAAGCGAATTCCCGGACCCCGAAAGCGCGCGCCACGGACTCGACCACGCCTTCCCATTCCCAGAGCGCAAAATTAGCCGATCAAATTCCTGCACCTCCTCGCCCGGAAACATCGGATATCTTAACTCAGAATCACCATAATCGGATCGGAAGTAGAGGCGGAAAGACTTCTTCAGCATCTCCCGGAAACGATTCCATCCCCCATGCGCTCGCAGACCGGCATTCACCTGCACGTTCGTCCCGCGACCAGGATCAATCACCTCGAAGGAGACCTCCCGCTCCCACGCCCGCCCACGCTGCCCCGCATTCTCATACAGACCCTCTTGCGGATCTAATAGAACATCAGCTCCGATCGCTAAAGAAATACTGGGAATAGAAGTCAGCGCCTCCACCAGCTCAAAGTCCTGCCCCGTCAGGTCCGTCAGCGGCAGTGATGACAGCACCCCCTGATTCATCCCGAAGTGAGACAGAGCCGGGACTGGAGCCCGTGTTCCCTCCAAGCTCCCCATCCACTGCTGCGGGAAACCCTCAGGTGAACGAGATTGCCCAGCCACTTGATCAGCAAAAAGATAAGTCTGCGTATCCACATTAGTCGGCATCCACCCCGCGCGCACTCCCATCGCTCGCAGCACCGTCGTCGTAGAAATTGTCAAAGGCCCCTCATAGATCGAGGCACTCGGATTCTCCGGCCCCGGCTCGCTCCCATCGCTCGTGATGAAAATAACCGCCTCCGGCGTGTCCGTCGTAATTTCAACCACCTGCGGCCCTGTGTAAAATCCACGATCCACTGAAAATCTCGTGTCCTCCACGAAGCCCTCAGTCGTCACCCCCCCATTGACGGCCCCCGGAGTAGCACCCACCGAGAAGCGCTCCTCTCCTTCTTCAAATTTCCCATAGCTCACATCCGGAAATTGTTCCGGATAAACGATGCTCTCAATCAACTCCAGATCTGGACCAGTAAAAATCAAAACCTCACCCGCCTTTCGGCTCAACGAGAAACCCGTCGCGACCACCCCATCCACCGCAGCACTCGCCGCATCCACCACACGATAGGCTCCCGCCCCGATCTCTCCCTCAGAAAACACAAACTTGCGAGGATCTGCCGCCTCATCACTGAGAGCATATCCACTCAGCGCTACACTCTCCGGATTCGGGTTCCATAGCTCAATCCAATCTGGAGTTGACCCATCACTGCGCTCTAAGGCCCCATCATTAGAGGCCATGAACTCATTGATTCGAAGCGGCAAAAGCAAGCCATCGACAATCACTCCAAGATTCTCCCTCACCAGCCCCCGGCTATTGGACGCCTCAATCTCATAGATCACACTCTCACTCGGATTCACCACCAAGGATCCGGCCGCCGCCACAACTTGCCCACCAGGGAAAAGCCTCGCCTCATCTGCATTCTCGATGTCCCAAGTCAAAGTCACCGCCTCCCCGGCAGACACATCCTGCGATGACGCCGTGAAAGACGTGATTTCTATCAAGGCCTGCTCCGGTGAAAACACCCGGACTTCTGCCAAATGCACGAGCGCAATATCGAGCCCCGGATTCGTTCCTCCATTCTCAAAACCCACCCTGATCCGCTCCACATTCGTCCCTTCCGGAAGATCAAGAACCACCGTTCCTCCAATGCCGGGATCTTTGAGAGTCTCAGCGTAAACCGAGTCACCTTCAGCATCAAAGGCCCGCACGATCGCGCCCGTCATCCTCCCATCACAGCAATCACTGCGCATGTCTAACTCCATGCGAGAAAGCTCCAGCTCGCTCGCAAAGGTCAGCTCCCAAGCATTATTCGGAGTCGAGGCATCCGTATGAGAAAAAGTCCCCGGATCCCCGTCTACCGCATCCGCCGCAGGGAATAATCCTCCCCGCCACTCCGAGGTCTGGCTTGCCGTTCCTAGGCTCGTCACTTCCACCAAATTGGCGGAAGTCAAACCCGTAGCGAGCCCCACAAACAGAGCTGACACCCTCATCCAGCGCCGATGACCATCACAAAACATACTCTAAGATAGCGTAATTACTGACGCCGCACACGATAAAATGCACGTCCTCCGACCGGCGCATCAGGATCTTCCACCTGAGTCACCCCAGCCGGCAGATCCATTTCCGTCCCGATAGGAGTCCAAGGATCCATGAGATTAAAACTCCGCTCCAGAACATAAGTCCCGCTACTTGGCACCGAAAGATCCGCAGTGAGACTCCCACCACTTAAGGACAAATTACTCAAGGTGATCTCCGTGCCGTTCACAGGAGCCGTAGAGACAATCTGCACCCCGAAGATCCCCCCATTCCCATCCGCGCTCGTCGTAGTCACATCAAAGCTATTCGCGCTAAGCCCACGGAAGACCGCATAATTTGCCGCCGGGAAACTAGATAAAATATCTGTGGTTTCAATATAATCCAGAGACCCCGTCGCCGAGGTCGAGTAGGAAAAACTCTGACCAGCGACCTCGCTAGAAACCACCCCATTTCGACCATTCACATCCGCCCCGAAATAAACGTAAGCATCATACTGCGCATACGGAATATTACCAATCGAGACCGTCGTCCCCATCTCTGGAGGACTAAACAGCCACGAATTAAAGAGCAAGCCAAAGGGAGTCCCCGTTTCACTATCCCCCGCAAAAGCTCCACCTTGCGACTCAAAATCAAGGAAGACCCCGCTCAGAGGATTCCCGAGACTATCCACCAAAGCACCTGCACGGGGACCTTGGATCTCCAGCTCGGTTCCGGTGAGTTGTTGACCAGTTGCAGCAAAGTCGATCGTCCGATTCCAGTTCCGCTGCTCCACCCCAGGTGCTCCAGCATAAACCAGCTCGCCGAACTCTGCCTCGCGACCCGGTCCAGTACTCGCATTAAAGGCGATCGCAAAAGAGATTGGATCCATCCCATTCGGCGCCCCTGGGCTATCTGCATCCGTCACGTCAGTTCCGGCTAAAATCTCGAGACTATCATTAAAACCATCTCCGTCCGTATCACCATCCCCCAGAGGATTCCCCCCTGCCATCACCTCTAAACCATCCAGAAGCGAGTCCCCATCAGTATCTCCGATTAAAGGATCCGTTCCCGTATCAGTCGCAGAAGCAAAAACCCCCGTATCAGTCTCATGCTGATCTAAAAGACCGTCACCATCGCTATCCTCATCCGTAGGATTCGTTCCGCGGCCTTGCTCCGCCAAGTTGCTGATCCCGTCACCGTCATGATCCCCATCCGCACCCTCACGTAACGCATCTGTCGAGCCATCATCCGCAGGATCAAGTCCCACCGAAGCCTCATAAAAATCCCCCATTCCATCACCATCGCTATCCAAATCTTCCACCACTTGGATCGCCGCAAAGCCCGCATTATCCAGCACCCTCGTCAGCTCAAAAGTAGCCTCTGGCCCCGTGAGCCCGCGAAAAATAACATGCGTGGCGGCTGGAAAATTCTCACTTGAGCCATCCACCGCAAAACTCGGATCTGACGAAACCGCCCAGCCCTGCTCCTCTCCTGCTGCCACCGGATCCGTCATCATCAAATTGAACTCTTGAGCCGGGTCAGCATTGACATTTCGGATCAAAGCCCGCCCATCCGCTAATTGGCTCGTCAGATAAATGACCACATCATAGCGCTCATAAGGGATACCCGAGAGAGCAAAAGTCCCCACCGGATTCGCAGGCGTCACATGAAGATAGCCCGAGATGAGCCCACCAGCCGGCTGGTCTGTCGTGAAAGGACGACTCCAAGTCGAAGTCACCGTGGCCTCAAATTCCATAGTCGTAAGCGCTCCAGAACTATCCACCAAGGCCCCACTCACCGGCTCCGCAATATCCTCCTCAGTCACCAGACTGGTCGCCCCAAGAAGGCTGGAAATATTCCAATTCATCTGGGAAAATTCCGGCACCCCCGCAACCACTGAAGAACTTAAATTAACCCCCGGATTTACCCCCCGAGTCGAACCAAAAGTCACCCCGATTGACTCACGCCCCGCACTCACACCCGGCGTACTCGTAGCATCATTCGCATCAGTTCCCGAGACATTCACCTCAAAGCTATCACTGTATCCATCCCCATCCGTATCAGCCGCCGTCGGATCCGTCCCACCATCAAGCTCAAGACTGTCATTAAGCCCGTCTCCATCAGAATCAGCCGCCGTCGGGTCCGTCCCTGCCGCAAACTCCTGAGCATTGGTAAGATCATCCCCATCTGGATCAGATCCCGCATCGTGCAAAAGATGATCTCCGAAAAAATCAATCTCCCACTGATTATCGACCCCGTCCTCATCATCGACCGAGCTCACCGTCGTCTGACTTGTTGCCGTACCCACCCCGTTATCCAACGTGACTCGGTAGACCCCATCAGTCGCCAATCCCCCAATCAGAGAAAAAGTCTCCTCCGTCCCCACCTCGACAAAGCCTCCTCCGCTATCAAATTCCCAGAGATAACTCGGATTCGGCAAAATTGAAGCATCGATCTCCACCGATAAAATAGTCTCAGCCCCCACCACCGCAATCGTATCGGCTGCAAGAGCTTCCGTAATCACCGGGGCCTCCTCCGTCAAATCATCCTCATAACTAAAGCCCACCATCGCCCACTGATAAGCCTCAGGTGGCCCCGCAAAAGTAAAAGTCAAAGTCCGCCCCTCAGATGCCGCAGGCCTTGCAAAATCGTAACTCACCACATTCCCTCCCGCCCAAGCCTGGCTCAGCGTCACCGTTCCACTGGCCTCATCATAAGTCGCAGAGGCCCCGTCTGATCCCGCCGTCGTCACCACCGGATCAAAAGCAAACCCAGAAATCGCGACCGAGCCCACAGTCCACCTTGAAGGGAATGCCAAGAGACCTGTTCCGCTCGAGAAGCTCAACGTCATCTGAACCCCATCTTGCGGATCAAAAGCGTTCGGATTCACACCCCCAAACGAACCACCAAAGGAAGCAGTCCCAGATCCTCCGAAGGAATAATCTCCCTCAGAGAAGAACATCTCCACGTTCCCATCCGCAGTTTGAAACGGGGTTTCCGAATAATTACCAAGCGGAATGTCCGAAGCTGAAATTGTCACCTCCGCCGCAGGTAAAAGCCCGGAGGCTAAGAAAGTTAAAGAGGATAAGCGAGACCAAGACATCTGAAGAATATGTTTAGAGATTAAAATTTTTGTGTAATACAACCCGTAAGATAAGCGATCGCCCCGCCCCGTCAAGCTACCAGATTTTCTCAGAGAGAAATCCCAAACACGCTCAGTCCCATACTAGCCCCGCGCTCAAGGAAAAAACCGACCTCCCGTCACCGAAATAAAGCCCAAAAAAAGCGCCAAAACATCCCCTCCAGCCCCCCTACTCCACCACGATCTTGCTCGGATCCCACCTCACCCGTGGATACTCCAGCCCCATCTGATCCATCGCATGAGTCACAATCTGACTCACCACCAAATCACGATACCACTTATGATCTGCCGGAACAATAAACCACGGAGCATCCTCCGTACTCGTCCTCTCAATCACATCCTCATAAGCCTCCTCAAACTCCTCCCAACGAGCCCGATCCGCCAAATCCTCCGGAAAAAACTTCCAATGCTTCTCCGGCCGATCCAAGCGCGACTGTAATCGCCGCTTCTGCTCATCCTTCGAGATATGAAGAAAAATCTTCAAAATCGTCGTCCCCTCATCCACCAACATCTGCTCGAAGTTCACAATATGCTCATACCGTTTTTCCCAAAGCTCCCTTGGAGCCAAATCCTTCACCCGCACCGCCACAATATCCTCATAGTGACTCCGGTTAAACACCGCAATCTCCCCCTTCGCCGGCACCACCTGGTGCACTCGCCACAGAAAATCATGCGAAAGCTCCCGCGCCGATGGAGCCTTAAAAGGCGTCACCCTCACCCCCTGCGGATCCACCCGTGAAAATAACTTCCGCACGCAACCATCCTTCCCCCCCGTATCCATCGCCTGCATCACAATCAGCAGCCTCTTCTCCCCCTGCGCATAAAGCACCCGCTGCTGAGCCGCCAACTTCCCCCGCAAATCCGCAAAAAGCGGCCTCGCCTCCTCCTCCGGCTTCCCCAAAATCCCCAAGGTCTTCGTCGTCAAATTACCCAACTGAACCCTCGTTCCCGGCTTCACCACACAACGCCTCGTAAAATCAGCTCCAAGCATTCCTAAATCAACCTAGCTCCACCCCCTCCTTGCAAGGAAAAGGTCATAATTTCCGCCAAATCATCCCCCCCCTACCGAAAGACCCCTCCCAAATCCCTAACTCCCCCCATCCGGCACCTCCATCGCACCCATCGCACCCATCGCACCCATCGCAGAAGCAGCCCCCTCCTTAACCACCTCATCATCCACCAAATTAGAAACACCCACCCCAAACATCGTCAGAGCCTCTATCGTATCGTGCATCGATGCCTTAATCGGAATCACTCGCTCTGCCGGAATCACCTCCACCCTCCCCAAAGTCACCGCCGGAACCGACGGAAAAAACACCGCCACAAGCTCCTCCCCTAACTCCTCAATCTCAAAGCCAATCGTCAAAGCCCCACTCCCATGTTGATCCACCAACACAGGACGGAATCGCCTCTCCGTCTCATCCCCCAAATACTGATGCACCAAAGTCCTAATCATCCCATACCCCGGAATTTTCTCCAAAATAGCACCCTCGAACCAAACTCGCATCCTCCTCCCCCACCGCGTCCTCACCGCCACCCCCGTCACATAACACATTAAAACAACCACCACCAAAGCCCCCAGCACCATACCAAGCTCCGTCACCTCAGAAGCAAAATTAAGCCAATCCAAAACCGGCAACAGCAGAGCCCTCACCACCCTCACAATCTGCCAGAGCGAAAACCCGATAATCCCCACCGGCACCACCACCAACACCGCCCCCAAAAGACTCGTCTTAAAAAACCCCAGCTCCTTCTTCTCAATCGCCATCACACCATTCCACCAATTCTCCCCTCAAACTTCAACCCCAACCCGCCGCCAACCCGCCGCCAACCTCCGCCAACCAGTAGCCGAAAGCCCCCGAGGCTACTTTCTCTCTCTCCAGCGAAGGGAGAGGACTAAAAATCGAGGTAAATCTCAGTCCGGCGATTTGCGCGGCGGCCCGTCGGGTTATCCTCTCCATCTTCCGTGGAATTTGGCCGCCGGGACTTCGCCTCATCAAAGTTCTGCGCCAAGACGGCTAGGAGAAAGGAATCGGTCACCCCGAGTGAATCAGAAAAAAGAGCCGAGGACGGCGTCGCCACTGGGCTCGCCACTTCGGGGATCTTGAGTTTTTCGACCGCCCATTTTCCGTTCTCATCGCGGAGAAGGTCGAAGTAGATGCGCGTGCCTTGTTCTCCTCCAGAAGAGTCATCAGCCTCGTCCCCCTGCGCTCCTTCCCTATTAGACCGCACCGTAATATCCCTGACATACTTTTCCTTTTTGTATGCCTGACATACTTTTTGCGGAGATGTCGGAAAGACTGGCCACTTCTTCTAAGGCCGCAATCACTTGGGCCTGTCGATTGCGTGGCATTCGATCAAGGTAACGATCAGCCCTACGATGAAAAACGATTGCTCGCATCTTTAGAGGCCAAGACGTGCTTTCAGAGGCCAAGACGTGCTTTCACTTCAGCGAGTGGAATAAAGGCTTCAGTGTTCCCTTCGCGGCGATCGCGCTCGGCCTCCTGACAAGCTTCAATTTCCTCTTTCGTAGGCTCGTCGGATTCAATCAGCTCTCTAATTTGTTGAAAAACATCCCAAGGAATGACCGCAGCTTCTGGCTGCCCGTCTTCGTTAAGAAGTGTGCGGTGAGTTAAGGTCATACCTTCAAGATAGCTGCTTATCGTCATTTTGCGAGTCTGGTTTTTCTCCCGTTTCAGCGGGGTGGGTTTTGGCGTGAACCGCTTTCAGCTGCTCGATGCTCACTTGCGTGTAAATGCTCGTGGCTTCTAGCTTCTCGTGGCCGAGGAGTTGCTGGATGAAGCGGATGTCGACCCCGCCTTCTAACATGTGCGTGCCGGAGCTCTGTCTGACGGGAGGAATCGCCCGCACCGTAATATGCCTGACTTACTTTTTGCGCTAAACCAATCCCCCTGCCCTCAAATCCCCCAAATCTGCGCCCCCCAAAAGCACCCCATCCACCCCAAAACCATTGAAAACAAATGACTCCAAGAGATTCTTTTTTTGTATGCCTGACATACTTTTTGCGAACTCGCCAAAATACTTTCCCGATGCGCGCTCTTCGCCGGGTTGCTGCTGGTGGGTTGGGCGCGAAGCGCGGGGTGCGGAGATGGGGCGCGGAGCTGCGGGCGGGCTGGCACGACTCCTGCAAGGAAGGCTTTTTGCGGAGGAAGCGTAGCGACCGACCTTGCCGACCGGCCATGACTTCACACAACACTCCGTAATCAATCGACGAAGGACTGGACTGACGAAGAGCGGACGAGCGCAGCGAGTGCAAGCGGTCAGGCAAGGACTGGTGCCCGGGTGGAAGGGGCCCCCTTTGGGGAAGGCCGTCCACCCGATCAGGCACGGCGACTGATTACGGATGTTGTGTGATGGCCATGGAAAGCTGGAGGCGTGACAGCTTAGCCCGCTCTAACAATTCGACCGACCGAAGGGAGGCTGGTCTTGAACCA
>CALDZJ010000048.1 GCA_937944055.1 uncultured Verrucomicrobiales bacterium
TTTTTACGTTTTGAGGGAAGATCGTTCACGTTCCCGTTACAAAATCAGCTTGAGTAATTTTCGGAAAATTCTAGACAGAGCCCCAGATCTTATTGCACGGAAGGACTGTGTGAGGAGATTTCTCTCACGCGAATTTGTCCATGAACACCCTCCCTATCATTAGCATCGTTTTTAGTCTTTTTCTTAGCAGTTGCGGAGATCTTGATCCTTCTCCCTCCAAAGTTAAAGCGAAGGGCATCCATGCGAGCGGAAAGACGACGTCTAAAATCTTCCCTGCTCCAGTCTCGTTTTCGAATGCGAAAAGCTCGAATGGTTTCTTGCCCGTGCCTGCTTCTCCTGAGGTGATCGCTGGCTCCGCCGCACTGCCCAAAGATAAGCACGGCATGCCCACTTACTCTCTCGCAGATCGCCACCGTTACGTCCGCACCACTGCCTACTCCCATCAAGAGAATGAGCCAGGGGCTCCTTGGAAAAAGAATGCGGTAGGAACGATCTTAAAGTATGGAAAGATTCGGAGCGCGGCGGCAGATTGGTCACGCTATCCCGTCGGCACTAAGCTCAAAATCAAGGGCCTCCCTCACACTTATATTGTAGATGACTACGGTTCGGCGCTCGTCGGCACAAACACCGTGGACATCTATCATCCCACTCTTCGTTCGATGAATCGTTGGGGAACCCGTAAAACTGAAATTACCGTGATTCAATGGGGGGACTGGGACCGCACCCTTAAGATTTTGAGTGGCCGCAAAAAATACGCTCACACTCGTAAAATGTATTACGCCACGAAGGCGAAAATTGACTCCGGCCAGGCTAAAAAATACGCCAGTCACTAGACGCGATATTTGGCCCTCCCTTCTTCAGATTCCGGTTTCTTTGTGAAGAGAAGCCGGTTTTTTATTTTCCCTCGTCTCTCCATCCGTCAGGGATAGGCATGCTCAAGCAAGAACGCGCTGACTACATCCTCAAGCGGCTCGAGGAACTCTACCCAGAAACTCCCATTCCTCTCGATCACAGCAATCCCTTCACCTTGCTCGTGGCTGTTCTCCTTTCTGCGCAGTGCACCGATGCCCGCGTCAATCTGGTGACACCAGCTCTCTTTAAACTCGCTGATTCAGCTGAAAAAATGCGCCACCTCAGCGTGTCCGCAATTGATGCCATCGTGCGACCTTGTGGCCTTGCTCCACGAAAGGCCACCGCGATCCAAGGTCTCTCAGAAATCCTAGTCGCCAAACATGGCGGAGAAGTGCCGAATGATCTGGAAGCGCTCGAGGAGCTCCCGGGAGTCGGCCACAAGACCGCCTCCGTCGTCTTGGCGCAGGCCTTCGGGGTCCCTTCGTTTCCGGTCGATACCCACATCCACCGGCTCGCTCAGCGGTGGAAGCTCACGAGCGGCCAAAGTGTGCAACGAACTGAAGAAGACTTAAAGAATCTCTTCCCACGTGAATCATGGAATAAGCTGCACCTACAGATCATCTTTTATGGCCGCGAGCACTGCGCCGCGAGAGGCTGCCATGGACTCAGCTGTGAGATCTGCCAAGCCTTATTTCCTAGGCGAAAAACCCCAGTCCAAACCAAGAAGTCATAGTCTTTTCTAAGACGAAGACGCAGAGGGGAGTTTCCCTCTCAAGTCTGGCCTCTTTCACGAAATTTTACCGAATCGAGAAAAGTTCCTTTACTCCTCGTTTTGACTTTTGAGAATGACCGCCAGTTTCACACGAACGACACCTAAACCAATCATGACATTATCTCCCAAGTTCCACACCGCTAAAGGATTGCTCGTAGGCAGCGCCTTCTCTCTTCTTGCTGCTGCTCCTGCCCTCGCGCAAGAGACTGCCGCTAGCGAAAAAAGCGCTCTTGATAGCTACCTTCTCGATGGTGGTCCGCTCACCATCTTCATCGTAGCAATTGGCCTTCTCTCCCTCATTAGCTTGACGGTCTTTAACTTCATGAACCTCACCAAGGCCAAGTTCGCTCCAGATGACCTGAAGGCAGCTCTCCTTGACCACATGACGAATTGTCGCGTGCGTTCCGCGATTGAGCTCTCAGCCTCCCATCCATCTTACCTTGGCCGCATGATGGCTTACTCTTTGCCCAACATCGATGCCACCCGCCCAGAGGACCTCGGGCGTGACCATGTCGAAGACGCCATCGCTGATTTCTCGATCAATGAGACCCGTAAGCAAATGACCTTCATCTCCCTCCTCTCCCTCGTTGCGCAAGCCGCTCCCATGATGGGACTCTTCGGAACCGTCTTCGGTATGATCGCAGCCTTTGCCACCTTGGGTGAGAACGCTGGTGCTGATCCCTCCGCGCTTGCGAGTGATATCTCAGTAGCCCTCCTCACCACCATGTGGGGCCTAATCGTCGCCATTCTCTCTCTCTTCGCCTACTTCTTCTTCAAAAACCGTTTCAATGCCCTCGTCGCTGATTGTCACGGAACTGCTGAAAATCTCATCAACGCATCCATCCAAACGGTGAATGCAGACGCACATCTTGCTAAGATTCCTGAGGGGATTGCCGTTTAACCCACCGGAGGGGAAGGGGATCCTTCTTCTTCCCCCCCTCGTTGAACCTCAAACCACCCATAGAATCCCATGGCCTCCGATAGACTCCGCGCCGTCAGCAAAGAACAAGGCGAGAACGCCGAAATGGACATGTCACCCATGATTGACATGGTCTTCCTCCTTCTTCTCTTCTTCCTTGTTGTCTCTAATCCCCGAACCATCAAGATTGACCAAGACGTCCAGCCGCCTGTTGCGAGTAACGGCGTGCCCGCTAAGTCAATTCACGGCAAGATCGTCGTAAACATTCGTGAAGATGGAACCTTCCTCGCGGAAGACACCACTATCACCTTCGCGAATAAGGAACTCCTCTCCGAGTACATCGAAGCGGAGAAGGATAAGATCAAGGCCGTGGGTAATACCCCCGTCCTCCACATTCGCGCTGATAAACGGGCTGACTTCAAATACTGCCAGCGCGTTATCAAAGCCGGCGCCGCCGCCGGAGTCGACCAACTCGCATACGGCGCTTACAACAAGGAATAAACCTTCCTCAATCCACACCCTCTAAAACTCTCTCATGGCTCGTCACAAAAAAATGCAATCCCCCGAGGAAGATGAACCAGGCTTGGACATCTCCTCACTGATTGATGTCTGTTTCCTTCTCCTCATCTACTTCTTGGTGACCTCTCAGATCGTTAAGAAAGAGCAGGACTTAAGCACCTCGCTTCCCTCCACGGCACCCTCTGAGACCCCTCCTGACCTTGCCCCCATGCTCATCCTGCTTGAGGGAAATGGTAACATCTCGCTCAAAGGAGAAACCGGGATTATCGAGCTCATCGAGTCTGATTCCGATTCCCGGGAACTGCCAAATCTCGCCCAGCGTCTGGACCTCCATAAGAGTGTCGCAGACACTGCCAGCCAGAAAGCGCTCGTCCAGATTCGGGTCGAGGGCGACACCGTGCAACAGCGCGTCATTGATGTTCTGAATGCCCTCGCCGGAGCTGGGATCACCGAAATCACCTTCACTGATATTAACGATCCCGAGGGCTAAGATCAGCGGGCTTTCTTCCCCACAGAAAGCCTAAGAAATCCTCCGTAATATCGTTTCAACATTAAGCCAGAAAGGTTGGCGGGCTGCTTCAGCCCTCAGCCTTTCTTTTCTGAAAAACCCACACCTCACACCTCCACTCCAACACATGAAATCCATTCCCTTGATCCACCGCTCACTGGGCATCCTCCTTCTCGCGCTTTGTGCCCTCTGCGCACCCGTGCAGGCCCAAGCCATCGCCGATCGCCATAAGGAAGCGCTCGATAGCATGAAGGCCGGCAAGTGGCCAGAAGCACACGCCGTTCTCGTCAAAACTACCGATACCTATGATGGCCGGGCTCTCCAGCTCTTCGGCCCCCGTTTTGGTTGGTTCTGGTACCACCGCGGATACTGCGAAATTAAACTTGGCCTCTTTTCAGAAGCCATGAAGTCCTTCGACAAATGCTACACCAAATATAAAAACGTGAAGCCCAAGGAGGGGCAGGCTCCCTCCAGCAATGTCTATAATAAAAAAGCCCTCCTCATGTGGGGGCACGCCGCAAAGGGCGCCGAAGAATGGGCCACTTCCATTCGCATGTATAAAAAGTTCCTCGCCGAGCGTGATCCTAACCGGGATCGATATGAAAAGGGCGTCTTCTACGTCAACATGGCGATTAACCACTACAAGCTGAAGAAAATCTCGGAAGGCAACGGCTACCTAGAAACCGCCATCAAAGGGAAAGTCACCTTCCCCACTCCGAATAAGGGCATCATGGCTGCCTTTAATATCATGGTCGCAGCCGTCATCGAAAAACAGGATGAGAACTCCCTGCTCGACTTCCTCTCCAAAAACCGCGCCCACATTAAACTTGAGCCTTTCGAGGCTCACGAGTTCTCCGCCCTCTTTATGAAGCTGGCTCAGGATGCGCGCTCCGCGGAGATGATCCGTTCCACCTTCGAGCTCTACTCCCTCGTTCCCAGCACCGTCGCTGCGATTGATGACATTAAGGCCCGCCTCGCCACCCTCGCCACCTACGATCGTAGCATTCGTGACGGATCGATGATTGTGAAAAAATCTGACCTCAGTGAGAGCCTCACCGACCTTGAAAAAGCCAACACGCTCGGCAAGGTGAATGAGATCTACGCCTACCTCAACACGGCCGTGCTTCATGAGGAAAATGGGAACACTCGTGGCGCTTTTGCTGTTTACGAGCAGATGGAACTCTACTTCCCGAACGCCAAAATCTTCCGAGATGGCAAGGTCACCCCCGGCCGCGAAAGTAACCTCTATAACCTCGTGCGCACCTCCGCCATCATCGGTGAAGTGTTCACCACCGAGCACTACGGATCGATCTTCCTGAAGGACTTCCCAGAAAGCGAGCACGTCCCCGCAGTCCGCCGCATGATGCTCACCAGCCTCTTCTTCAATGGCGAGTATGATAAATGTGTCGAGGTCGCCGAGCCTATGTTGCCCACCCTCGCTAAGCCCTCTAAGCAGCATGATATCTGCCTCTTCGTCCTCGGCGGGAGTAAGCACTACCTCGCCCGTTTTGTAGAAGCGCAATCTCTCCTCGATGAATACATCGCGACCTATAAGAAGAGCAAAGAAGGCGATAAGCTCCGCGTGCAAGCCGCCTCATACTTCCACGCCGCGAATTACTCGCGCCTCCAAGAATGGTCGAAATCAGCCGGCCTTCTCGATGCCTTCCTCAAGGAATATCCAGAGCCCAAGTCAAACCTCTACTACCCCTTCGCTCTCTTCGACCGAGCAAACTGCCACTACGCAGAAAACCAGCTAGAAGACGCCTATGAGAAAGTCACTCGGGTCGAGACTGAGTTCCCCGGCGTCTCCGTGATGGAGCAAGCTCTCGCTCTGAAAGGCAACATTCTGGAAGGCCTCAAAAAGCCAGCCGAGGCCGAGGAATATTACCTGAAGGCCCTCGCTCTTGCCGAAGAGAAGAAAAATGACCTCGTCTCCGGCGAGTGCCTCTTCTACCTCACCGCTCTCGTCGGTAAGGAAAAAATCGGGAAAGTAGAGAACCCTCGAGTCGAGGAAGCCGTTCCTTACTACACCAAGTTCTGGGAGAAGTATGGCGCAGACTCACCCTTCAAGGCTAAGGTTGCCGTCGCTGGGATCCCCGCCATGCGCAAAGTCGGCAAGATTGACGAAGCTCTAGAACGCCTCCAAGGAGTCATCGCAGATCTCTCAAAGATCCCCGGCACTCCTGGACTGGAAGAAGCAATCGGCTCCTACACTGAGGAATACCTCGTGGACCATACTCCTGATCAGCTGAAGGATCATTACTACGCCTTCCCGCGCATTGACTCCCGTGACATGGCCACTCGCGCCCTTCTGCGTATCGCCATCATTGACGTCTTCGAGGGGGTTCTCGCCACCGCTGATAAGGAGAAAGACGAGGCCACCGCGCGTGACGCAAAGGCCCGGGTCGATGTCCTCTTCCGCGAGCTTCGTGATGACTTTAATCCCTCCGATCTCTCCAACTTCATCCTCGTGAAAGTCGGAAACTTCATTCGTAAAAATACCACCAAGCCTGAAATGGCACGGATCTATTACGAGGAGGCGCTAGGCCGTAGCAATGACCAGTCTCATAAATTTGCCGCCATCTTCGGCCTCGCTGACGTAAATTCTAAAGGCACCAAGGCTCAGAAAGAGGAAGCGATTCAGCTCCTTAAGCGCGTGATCAATGACTCTGATGAACTCTCCGAGAGAGAAGAAGCCGCTTACCTCACCGCCTCGATTTATGCGGACTCCGGCCAGTATGATAAGGCGGTCGCCGCCGCGACCGAATACATCAATGACAAGAAGTATCGCCAGTATAAGGTCCAAGCCCGCATGCTACTTGGACAAGCTCATGATAAAGCAGGCCGTGTGGATGATGCTCTCGTCTCCTACCAAGCGATCTGGAGCAGCAGCATGGGAGCCCTCCGCTACTCCGCTCCCGCCATGAAACGCTGGATGGAAATCCTCTGGTCCCGCGGTGGGAACAATAGAAGCGGCAAGAGTGATAAGCAGTATGCCTTCGAAAAAGGCTACGAATACATTAAGCTTACAGAAAATGCTGCCACCAAAGCCACTCCTGATGAGCGCGCACTGCGTGAAGAAGTTGCCGAGCTGGTCAAGGATTACGAAGCGAACTCCGAGACCACCGCAATCGTGGAAGACGAAGAAAAATAAGACGACTGAGAACCCAAACAACGAACTGAACTAAAACAGACATGAAAAAAATTCTCACCGCTGCCCTCGTCCTCACCAGCTCCTTAGCCTCTCTGACGAGCCTCCGCGCCGCCGAGGCTGAAGTCCTCATCATGACCAGTGATGACACCTTCAAAGGCCTCATGGTCGCTGCTGATAAATCAAACTTCCTCTGGCGTGAAACGGCCAAGTCCACCGTCACTCGGAAACAAAGCCGCCGGAGTGCCACGGTCTATTTCTTCCAGCCAGCCGAGTTTACCGAGGCCCTAGAACTCTACAAAAGCCGAAACTACAAAGACGCAGCCAGCAAGTTTGCGGAAGTGGAAAAAGCTTACAACAAGATCGATGAGATCCCCGGAAACCCATCGACCCTGGCCGGCTTCTACGAGCTAGAATGCTACCGCCGCCTGGAGGACCTAGAGGCCCTCAATACGAAGATCGCGAAATACAGCCCCGAGAACCTCCTGCAAGAATATCACAAACTGCAGTATGAAATGTATGGTGTCTTTTGGGATGCCGTCCGCACAAAGTCGTGGTCTCGCCTGGACTCAATAGTCAGTGATGACAAGTGGCGTAAGCGTAAGCTGCCCGGGAGTCTCCGCGCCCAGATTGCCTATTGCCACGGCCTCGCCCTCGAGGGGATGGAGCGGCCTACCGATGCCCTGATTGCTTATAATAATGCCTTCGTCGCAGACTTCTCCGCCTCGGAAGAGCTCTCTCGGAAATCCGCCGAAAACTGTCTCCGCATCCTCTTAAACCATAAAGATGTGCAAACGGCCATGAAGCTCTACCCGACTGAAGACTACAGTGATGACTCCAATGGAGCCCAGCTCATCAAAGAAGGCACCGCTCTCTTGACGCTTTGGGAAAAAGTTCTCGGGGCCGGAGAAAAAGTCCCCGAGAAGTATAAAGTCTTCCTCAAGTTCCCGCCAAAGAAGCAGTAAGACTACACACAAGGCTCCGCGAAGCGCCGCCTAGCTACGCAGCTTGGACTTTGTCGCCTGAGTTTCCCCCAACTCCAGCCCCTCATCACTCCTTCCTGATTTCGTAATCACTCCAAATGGAATGGAGTGAGCGAGATCACAGGGAGCTTTTTCTACATTGGAGCTGCTTTGAGTCCTTAGAGCGCGTCTCTGGGATCCGATTTTAAATCGTGAGATGGTTTTTATTTCAAACTCTTGACAATAGTATGAACTTTCAGTAATTACTGAAATCAGATGAGCGATGAGCCTGCCAGATTAGAGGAAGTCCGCGATGAGTTCGTGACTCAATGGGGCATCATGGGGGCGCAGTGGGGGATTAACCGCACGATGGCTCAGATCCATGCCCTCTTGATGACGGCCTCTGATGTCATGAGCACCGATGAGGTGATGGAGGTCCTCGAAATCAGCCGTGGAAATGCTCACACCAACCTTAAGGACTTAGTCGGCTGGGGTTTGATAAAAATCGTGACCAAGAAGGGAGAGCGGAAAGAGTTCTTCGAGGCCGAGAAAGATGTCTGGGAAATTTTCCGTCGCGTCGCTCGAGAGCGAAAGCGGCGTGAGATCGATCCCGCGCTAGAGACTTTGCGTAACTGTAAAGCAGCCACGGAGGATATGAAGACGCCCAATGGAAAAGCCTTTCATGAGCAAATGGTGCAGCTCGAGGACTTCGTGAGCTTTGCCTCCAAGATGGGCGACCGGGTCGGGACGATGCAGCACGGTAAGGCGATTAAACTCGCAATGAAGATCTTCGGTTAAGGGCCGATTTTGATGAAATCAAAACCAAGACTCAAAACTCAGAACGTAAACTTTCAGTAATTCCTGAAAAAACAACACGAACAAAAAGAAAGAAGGAGAAAAATGAACTTACCCATTCATCCAAAAAGAATTGAGGTCTTCTACGATGGCCGTTGTGGCATGTGCTGCAGCTTTCACGAGTGGATCAATCGTCAGAAGCGCGCCTTTGAGATCGACTTCATTCCCTATCAAGCCGCCGAGGCCGAGGAAGTCTTTCCCGGAATTCACACCTTAGATCCGGCACGCGAGATGATCGTGCGCACGGAGGAAGGGGGGATCTTCCGCGGAGCCGAAGCTTGGGTCTGGTGCCTTTACAGCTGTACGGATTACCGAGGCCTCGCTCATCGACTGGCCAAGCCCACGATGCTAGCAGTGGCGATCCGAGTGTGCCGACTCCTCGCTGCCAATCGCCACGGGCTGAGCAAGATCTTCTTCCGTCGCAAAGACCGCGAAGTACGAGAAACCCTTCACACCATGACGCCCCCTCAGTGCGAGGGCGATCACTGCGATCCAAACGTGAACGATCACGATGATTGGCGCGCAGAATTAATGCACTGAACTCCAAACCAAAGAAAAACAATCCCATGAATGATACCGCCATTACCTATGCCCTCTACCTTCTCATCGCTATCCCCATTACCATTTGGGTCGCTCGCACCCTGCATCGCAATGGGCGAGTCTTCCTGATTCAATCTTTCAATGGTGACGCGGAAATGGCGGATAGCGTGAACCACCTTTTGGTGGTGGGCTTCTACCTCGTCAATATCGGCTTCGTGACCCTCTTTCTAAAGTTGGACTTTATGGTCGATGGCGTGACGGGGATTTTTGAAGCCCTCAGTCATAAGCTCGGCATCGCCTTGCTCGTGCTAGGCGCGATGCACTTCTTCAATCTCGCCCTCTTTAGCAAGGCGCGGAAGGAAGGGGTCCGAATTAAGCCACCTCAACTCCCTTAGTCGGATAAATATGAAAAGCGCCGCCACCCAAGGAAAGAAGAACAATGACTCTAGATTTTATATTATTCCTCCGCCTCGCCGGTCTCATTTGTGTGGGCCTAATTGTGGCGAACTTTGTCGCGGCTCCTCGCTTGGGCTATGCTCGAAATTTGGCGGGGTCAGACAAGCTGGTGAGGCAAATTTTTTACGTTCACTGCGCTTACATCGTTTTCCTAATCGCGGCGCTTGCGCTCCTTTGCTTGGGATGGCCAGAGCTTCTTCTGGAGCCGGGGATGGGTCGAGTGATGAGCGGGTTCTTTGCCCTTTTCTGGGCGAGTCGGGTGGTCGTGCAGTTGACTTACTACGATAAAATGGAGCGACGGAAGGAACGCTTTTGGGATGTTTTCTTCCTGATCGTGTTTTTGAGCTTGGCCGTGATCTTTGCGGCCGCAACTTTGATAGAACGATGAAGGAGCTTTTGAATGATGGCCTGATGTTTGCGGGTTTTGGTTTTACAATGTTGGTGATTGCCAGCTTTTGGATTCCCAAAATCCTCGGCTGGAAAGAGAAGTTGCTCGGATTGACTCCTCTGATGCGGGAGCTCTTTTGGACTTACGCGGCGTATGTTTTTGCCAGCCATGTCTTTTTCATGATCTTGACCTTGGGTTTTCGAGATTGGCTACTGAGTGGGACTCCGGCGGCGGCAGTGATGTGTGGTTTCATTTTGTTTTGGTGGACAGTGCGCGTTTATTTGCAGTTCTTTGGCTTCGATCTTGCTGAAGTGAAGGACACGCGACTCAACCGGATCGCCAAGCATTTGCTCACCTTGCTCTTTCTTTACCTGATGATTTTCTTCGCGATTTTACTTTGGTGGAACTTGGGAGGAGCGCGATGATTTGGATTCTGCCTTTGGCGTTCATTGGTTTAATTGCGGGGCGATTCCGGCTGCCGACCTTGCTGGGATGGGGTGTGGTTCTGGGGCTCGTGACAGCGGTTCATTTTGCGTTAGTGGGGGAGGATCCGATTTTAAGAATGGTGGGGATTTGCGTGGTTCTTCTTGCCGGGATGAAGGGGCTTGTTTATCAGGCTTGGGCTGGGCATTTGCCAATGAAGCCTTATTTGATTTTTGCAATGGCTTGGTTCGGAATGGATCCGGGCACGTTTCAAAAACGGAGGGAGGGCTTGAGCTGGAAGGATGACCTTGCTTGGGGGTTTGCGATGATGCTGGTGGGGACCTTGGGGGCTTATCTTGTTTGGGTGATGGAGTGGCGTCAGATCTTGGTCATGTTTTTACCGATGAGTCTCGGCTTTCACTTTGGTGCTTTGCGGGTCTTGAAGGGGATCTTGAGGCGGGCGGGTTTTCCGGTGCGGACGCTTTTTCCGAACTTGCTGAAAGCGCGCGGGGTGGCGGACTTTTGGAGTCGACGTTGGAATGTGGGTTACTCGCAGATGATGCAGCGAGTGGTGGGAAGACCCGTGGGAAAGGTGTGGGGGAAGAAGGTGGGGATTTTTAGCGTTTTTCTGGTGTCGGGCTTACTTCATGAAGTCGCAATCACGCTTCCGGTGGGGAGTGGTTATGGTTTACCGACGGCTTTCTTTGCGGCGCATGGCCTCTTGGTTTTGCTGGAAGGGAAACTGGGGAGGCCATTGGGGAAGCTTCTCGCCTTGCTGGCGGTAGGGCTTCCATTGAGTTTTCTTTTTCCTCCTGAATTTCAGAGCGAGGTCATTGCACGGTGCCTCCAAATTTTTGACTTACTGACATGAAAAAAATGATCATCGCGGGAGCAAATGGCTTCCTAGGGAAATATCTCATCAAATGGTTTCACCAGCGGGGATGGCAGGTGGTGGGCTTAAGTCGTCATGGAGGGGTGACAGCTGAGGCGAAGAGCCTTTGCTGGGATGGGCGGACGATGGGGGAGTGGGTTGAGGAATTGGACGGAGCGGAGGTTTTGGTGAACTTGGCGGGAAAGAGCGTGAATTGTCGCTACAACGAGAAGAATAAGGCCGCGATTTTTGCGAGTCGCTTAGAAAGTACGAAGATTCTCGGAGAAGCAATCAAGCAATGTGACCGCCCCCCGCGATTGTGGCTGAATTCGAGTACCGCGACGATCTATCGGCATGCGGAGGATCGGCCGCAGGATGAAGAAGGAGGAGAGCTGGGGACTGGGTTTTCGGTTGAGGTGGCGAAGGCTTGGGAAAAGGCCTTTCGTGAGAGTGAGGTGCCGGATGAGGTTCGGAAGGTGGCTCTACGCACCGCGATTGTCATTGGGAACGAGCCGGGATCAGTTTTTGACTATTTGCGAAAGATCGCGGCGCTTGGCTTGGGGGGGCGCATGGGGAGCGGTCGGCAGAAGATGAGTTGGATCCATGTGGATGATTTTTGTCGGGCGATTGAATGGATGATTGGGAGAGAGGAGTTACAGGATTTTTATAACCTTTCGGCTCCGAACCCTACGGATAATGCAGGCTGTATGGCGGGGTTTCGGAGAATCGCAGGACGAGGTTTTGGGCTGCCGGCGACGCGATGGATGTTAGAAATTGGGACCTTTTTCATGCGTAGCGAGACGGAGCTGGTGTTGAAGAGTCGCTGGGTCTCACCGAGGCGTTTGTTGTCGGAAGGCTTTGATTTTCAATGGGATAACTTCGATGAAGCCTTGGGCGATTTGGCATTAGAGTGCGAATAGCGCCAAAGGTGGCAAGAAGGATCAGCCTTGCGCATTGTCTGAGCGTGAGATACCTCGATAAGCAACATGAGGAAGCCGATTATCGCTGCAAACTGGAAGCTCAACAAAGGACCGTCCGACACTGAGGACTTTATCAAAAGCTTTGACAACAAGCTCGCCGATTTGCCGAAGGGGGTGGACATTGTCCTCGCGCCGCCTTTTGTCTCGCTCCCGAAGGCGACTGAGTTACTCGCGCATTCTAAGGTCCGCGTCGCGGCTCAGAATATGAGTGAGCAGGAGAGTGGAGCCTACACCGGTGAGGTGAGCGCTTTCATGTTGAAAGAGGTTTTTGTGAACTACGTCATCTTGGGTCACTCTGAGCGTCGCTCGATTTATGGTGAGACTGATGAGATGATTAATGCCAAGATTTTGAAGGCTCATGAGGTGGAGCTGAAGCCGATCTTCTGCATCGGTGAGACCTTGCAAGAGCGGGAAGACGGGAAGCTGGAAGAGGTTCTGCGCACGCAAGTCACGGAAGGCTTGAGGAATGTTTCTGAGAAGCAGGCGCTCGATACCGTGATCGCCTATGAGCCTGTTTGGGCGATTGGCACTGGCGTGGTGGCCACTCCGCAGCAGGCGCAAGACACTCATGAATTCGTCCGCTCGGTTTTGACGGACCTTTATGGGGTTTCAGTTTCTGAGAAGATCCGGATTCAGTATGGAGGCTCGGTGAAGGCTGAGAATGCCGCAGAGCTCCTTGGTCAAAAAGACATCGATGGAGCGCTTGTGGGCGGAGCGAGCTTGGAGGCAGCAAGTTTTGCCGAGCTGATTAAGAATGGTGTGGTAGAGTAAGGCGTGATGGAGAGAGCGGTTTTTGGAACCCGAAGTGGCGAGCTGCTCGTCGGTTATGGGCCCTTCACCGCTTTGGCTGAGCCACCGGCCGCTGGGATTGCCTTTTATCGGAATGACTTCTCGCTGAGCGAGGAGAGGCCTTGGCTGGTGCCAGATCGGGTTGAGCTTTTGGAAAAAGCCCCTTCCGCTGGGCGAGTCGAAATCACTTGGGAGGATCCAGAGCCAGAGGGATTTGCGGATGTTTTCCGAGAGGTTTCGGAGGCGATTCATGAGGGGCTGATCGAAAAATCCGTTCCAGTGGTGACGGAGAAAGGGCGGGGGAAATGTTCGGCAGATGATCTGCTGGCTTCCTTAATGACTTTGCCAAAGAACTTGCGCCCTTACGGCTGGATTGGAGAAGAGGGAGGTTTTCTGGGTGCGACTCCAGAGGTTTTGTTCCGCCATTTCGATGGCCGCATCTATACGATGGCGCTGGCGGGGACGGCGCGGAGTGATGAGCGCAGGCTCTTTGCGATCGATGATAAGGAAATCCGCGAGCATGAATTTGTGGCTCAGACTCTCATCGCCAAGCTCTCAGATCTGGGAATGGTGATTCGCAATGAGCGGGGAATTTTGGACCTCGGCAAATTGATCCATTTTCAGACTCTCATTAAAGTAGAGCTTTATAAGTATGAGAAGACCCAGACTTTAATCGAGCGGCTTCACCCGACTCCGGCTTTAGGCCCCTTGCCGAGGACGACTGCGACGCTGGATTTATTAAAAGAATGGCGAGAGCGCTTAGATTGCCCAGTAGAGTTTGGGGCACCCTTCGGGCTGCTTCGTGATGGGGACTTCGAGGCGCTGGTGGCGATCCGGATGCTCTCGTGGCAGGGGGATGAGTTCTCTCTGCCGAGTGGCTGCGGGGTGATTCAGGAAAGCCGCTTGATGAATGAATGGCGAGAACTGGCGCTGAAGCGCTCCGCGGTGAGAACTCTCTTCTGCTCAGAATAATGGACTGTGAGCAGCTCAAAAAAATGGCGGAGAATTTGGAGGAGGAAATCCATCTTGTCCTTTGGCGGGAAGGGGCGCGGCTGGAGGTGGTGGCACTCAGCACGGGGGAGCATGGGGCTAGTTTTGATGACGCCTTTCCTCTGCCTCTTGCGGTTCAGGCGGCTGCCGCGGAGGCTGAGATGATCTTGGACACTCGCACTGCTGCGCGCTTGGAAATCGCAAATTTGCCAGAAGATTGCTGGGAGGGGATGGAGGAGTTGAGATACGGGGAGTGCTTGAGGGTATCGATGTTGGGGCGTGCGGGTCGGAAATATCTCGCACTGTATCGAGCGGTGCGAGAGAGCAGAGATGACGCAGGGGGAGCGGGGGGTGATGTGGAAGCGCTACGAGATTTAGAACTCAGTGAAGCTGAGCTTTTAAAAATGTCTCGCTGGCTGCGTGCGGAATCCCTCTTTAATCATCAGAGTGGAGATGTCATGATGCAGGTCCTCACTTGGCTGAGGTAGTTGAGGGAGATCGCCCATGAGGCTAAAAAAATGAGTTCTTTGATTTTTCATTTAGAGATGCGGTCTCGGGCGGATTTTTGTCCGACGGAGCTACCGCGTGGTCTGGAGGTTCGGAAGCTGAAAGACCCTAAACTTAATGCCCGCTTTTACCGTGAGGTGGGAAAGGGGTGGGAGTGGACCGACCGGCTAGCGTGGTCGCCGGAGCAGTGGCGAGAGTGGGCGCTGCGTGATGAGTTGCGCACGCTGGTGGCGTATTTTCAGGGGGAAGAAGCAGGCTATGCGGAGCTGGAACGGCAAGAGGGTGACAGCGTGGAATTGGTCTATTTTGGACTCCTGCCGGGGATGATCGGGAAGGGTCTCGGAGCTGCGATGTTGAGCTTAGTGGTGGAGGAGGCTTGGGCAGATTCTAGCGTGCAGCGAGTCTGGCTTCATACCTGCACGGAGGATCACCCGCATGCGAGGGCGAATTATGAAGGCCGTGGCTTCTCTGTATTTAAAACTGAATCAGGGAAGGCGGAGGGCGATGACTGTTCCCAGAAACGTAATAAGTAAAAAAAAAGCCACCGGGAAATCTTCCGCGGTGACTCTGAAAAGATGGGGAAATGATCCCTCGGAGTAGACTAAGACTAGCGTCGACGGCGATGCATGAATCCTAATCCAGAAAGGAGAAGGAGGAGAGAAGAGGGCTCTGGAACCGCAACTGGATCGACAAATGCCTCATCGATATTAGCGGCATCATCAAAGGACCCTCGGAAAGCGGAGGAGTCAAGGAGCTGGCGAGATTCATTTTTAAAAGCTCAGCTCGCCTCAGTCTTTACTTTTGATATCGAGGACTCAGGTTTTTTGTGTGGCGAAGTTGGACCCAGCGAAAGTGAGTGATGTGACGTCGAGTGCGGCGGTGCTTGATGTCTTTTTGGAGTGGCTGATTGAGGTGGGGATCGAGCCTTATGATCATCAAGAGGAGGCAATTCTGGAATTGTTCGAGGGGAAGAATGTCATTCTGAATACGCCGACGGGATCGGGAAAATCTTTGGTGGCCTTGGCGCTGCATTTTCGGGCGATTTGTCAGGGGCGGCGGTCCTTTTACACCGTGCCGATTAAGGCGTTGGCGAATGAGAAGTTTCTTTCGCTGTGTGAGACTTTTGGCCCGGAGAAGGTGGGGATGATCACGGGGGATGCCACCGTGAACGCGGAGGCTCCAGTGATTTGTTGCACGGCGGAAATTTTGTCCAATCTGGCCCTACGTGAGGGGTCGATGGCGAAGGTCGATGAGGTCATCATGGATGAGTTTCACTACTACTCGGATCATGAGCGGGGGGTGGCTTGGCAGGTGCCCTTGTTGACGCTGCCGCAGTCGCGATTTTTGCTGATGTCGGCGACGCTGGGAGAGACGGAGTTTTTTCAGAAGGAGCTGAGCGCGCTGACGGGTGCGGAGACGGTCTTGGTGAAGTCGGAAGATCGGCCCGTGCCGCTGGAGTTTTCCTATAGCACGACTTCGCTCGAAGATCAGGTGGAGGAGCTGGTCGAGGCGGGCAAGGCACCGATTTACCTAGTGCACTTCACCCAGTTGGCTTGTGCGCGGACGGCGCAGAATTTGATGAGCCGGAATTTTTGCTCAAAGGAAGAGAAGGCGGAGATTGCCAAGGTGCTGGAGGATGCGGACTTCAGGAGTCCTTATGGAAAAGAGATGAAGAAGCTGCTGCGGCATGGCTTGGGGATTCATCATGCGGGGCTGCTGCCGAAGTATCGGGTTCTGGTAGAGAAGTTGGCGCAAAAGGGGCTGATGAAGGTGATTTGTGGAACGGACACGCTGGGAGTGGGGGTGAATGTGCCGATTCGGACGGTGCTCTTTACGCAGCTTTATAAGTATGGAGGGCAAAGTACGAAGATCCTCGCAGTTCGTGATTTTCGACAAATCTGTGGTCGCGCGGGAAGGCGAGGATTTGATGATGTCGGTTACGTGGTGTGTCAGGCTCCGGAGTATGTCATTGAGAATTTGAAATCAGACGCCAAGGCGGCGGCGAAGGGGAAGAAGAGTAAGGGGCAGAAAAAGAAGCCGCCGGAGAAGGGCTTTGTGAACTGGGATGAGAAGACCTTTGCGAAGTTGCAGGTGGCTCCGCCGGAGAAATTGGTCTCGAGTTTTAACATTCGGCACGGGACTTTGCTCAATGTGCTCTCGCGTGAGTATGAGGACGGTTGCGCGGAGCTGCGAAGGATCATTGAGGCGAGTCATGAGACGCCGGTGAGGAAGAAGGCCTTGCGGAAGCAGGCTTTTGCGCTTTTTCGGGGATTGGTGGAAGGGAAGGTGCTCACGATTATTCCCAAGGAAGAGCGGAGTGGTCCGGCGAAGGTGCGGCTGAATGTGGAGTTGCAAGACGACTTTACGATGAATCAGGCGCTGGGGCTTTATTTGATCGAGACGATTCCGAAGCTGGATCGCGAAGCGCCGGATTATGTGGTGAATATGCTCTCCTTGATTGAGGCGATTTTAGAAGACCCGACGGCGGTGCTGCGGAAGCAGACGGATAAGATCAAGACGGCCTTGGTGGCGCAGATGAAGGAGGATGGGGTGGAGTATGATGATCGGATGGAAGCGCTGGATGAGGTGGAGCATCCGAAGCCGGGGAAGGATTTCATTTACCAAACTTATAACGAATTTGTGCTCGATAACCCTTGGGCTAAGGAGGCGGGAGTGCGGCCGAAGTCGATTGTGCGCGAGATGTTTGAGGATTGGTCTTCCTTTGAGGATTATGTGAAGAATTACGGACTGGAGAGGAGCGAGGCTGTTTTGCTGCGGCACCTTTCGGAGGTTTATAAGGTTTTGGTTCAGACGGTGCCCCCAGCTTTGAAGACCGAGGAGGTTGAGGAAGCGGAGTCGTTTTTGGAAGGGATGGTGCGGGAGGTGGATTCGAGTCTGATTGATGAATGGGAGAAGTTGATGGACCCAGAGGGGGAGCTTGAAGAGGTGGAGAAAGCGCCAGCAAAGGAGGTTCCCTTTACGCGGAAGAAGGCCGAGTTTTTACGGGCAACGCGGCGGGCGGTCTTTGACTTTGTGAAGGAGATCTCGCGCGAGAATTATGAGGTGGCGGCTGAGATGATGGGGGGGAAGGCGCTGGAGATACGCGAGATGATGTCAGGGTATTTTGAGGAGCACGGAATCATTCGAATGGATCCCGAGGCGCGGAGTGCGAAGTATCTGCGGATCGAGGGTGATCGCTATGAGCAAATCTTAGTGGATGAAGAGGGATTAAACGATTGGAGTGTGGTTTTTGAAGTGGATCGGGCGAAGTCGGATGAGGAACAGCGAGTGGTGCTGAGGCTCGAGGGGATGGGGGCTTTTTAGGGCTAGGGGTGGACAGAAAGCTGGAGCTTTCTGCTACTTTTTTGTTTTTGGGCAGGCGCAGCTGCCTTCGCCGCAGGACTTCTTTTTCCGCTTCACAAAGAAGAGGATGACGGTGAGGGCGACGGTTGCTAGGGCCGCGGGTGTTTGCCAGTCGGTCATGAGTATCCGAGGAGTTTGCCGCCCTGGTAGACGAGGAGGGCGGCGAGGTAGGCGAAGAGGGTCATGCCGAGGAGTTGGGCGAGGGCCCATTTCCAGGAGCCGGTTTCGCGACGTACGACGACTGTCGTAGGTAAGCATTGGAGGGCGTAGATGAAGAAGACGATGATGGAGAGGCCGACGAGCGGGGTGTAGAGTTTGGAGCCGTCGGCGCGGGTGGAGGCGGTGAGTTGCTCGCGCATGTTGTCGCCGTCTTCTTCGTCGGTGGCGTAGGAGATGGCGAGGGAGGAGCGGAAGACTTCTCGTGCGGCGAAGGAGGCCATCATGGCGGTGCCCATGCGGTCGTCCCAGCCGAGGGGGCTGACGATGGGCTCGATGGCTTGACCGATTTGGCCGTTGAAGGAGTGGGCTTGTTGGACGGCGGGGTCGTCAGAATCGCTCTTCGGGTAGGTGTTTAAAAACCAGAGAATGATGGAGAGGCCGAGGATGATGGTGCCGGCTTTTTTGACGAAGGCAAAGGCGCGGTCCCAGACTTGGTGGAAGATGTGGCCCCATTGCGGTTTTTGGTAAGGGGGGAGTTCGAGGAGGAACTGGGGGGCTTCGGTTTTGCCGAGGCGGGGCTTCAGGATTTTGGCGGCAATGAGGGCGGTGAGAGTGCCGAGGGCGTAGATGCCGAAGAGGGCGAGGCCTTGGGAAAAGGCGCTGGCGAAGATGAGGGGGATGATGAGGACGTAGACGGGAAGGCGGGCGGTGCAGGAGGTCCAAGGGAGGATGAGGATGGTGGCGAGGCGTTCCTTGGCATTTGGGATGGTGCGGGTGGCCATGACGCCGGGGATGGCGCAGGCGTAGCCGGAGAGGAGGGGGAGGAAGGATTTCCCGCTGAGGCCGACTTTGGTCATGATGCCGTCCATGAGGTAGGCAGCGCGGGCCATGTAGCCGGAGCTTTCAAGCAGGCTGATGAAGAAGAAGAGGAGGATGATTTGAGGGAGGAAGATCAGGACGCCGCCGACTCCGGCGATGATACCATCGACGATGAGGGATTGGAAATCGCCTTCCCCGATGGCTCCGCTGACGGTGTCGCCGAGCCATCCGAAAGCGCCATCGATCATGTCCATGGGGATGCCAGCGAATTTGAAAATGGACCAGAAGACGGCGAGCATGAGGCCGGAGAAAATGAGCCAGCCTTTGAAGGGGTGAAGGGCGTGGGCGTCAATCTTGTCGGTGAGGGCGAGCGATGATTCGTCAGGGCGTTGGAGTCCGGCTTCGACTGCGCGATGGATGAAGGCGAAGCGGGCTTTTTGCAGGGAGTCCTCGGTCTCGGCTTCAAGGTCGGGAACGCTGGTGAGGCCGGGGGCGGGAGGGAAGGGGTGACGGAGGGCGTGCTTGAGAGAGGTGAGGCCGCGCTCGCTAGTGGCGGAGATGGGGACGAAGGGGACGCCGAAGTCTTCGCTCAGAGCAGTGGGGTCGATGCGGAGGCCTTGGGCTTCGGCGCTATCGATTTTGTTCAGAGCGGCAACGACGGGGTAGCCGAGGTCGATGACTTGAAGAAGGAGGTAGAGGTGGCGCTCGAGATTGGTGGCATCGAGAACGCAGAGGACGAGGTCGGGTTTGGCCTCGCCATCTTGGCTGCCGAGGAGGACCTTCCGGGTGATTTCTTCGTCGGGGGAATTTGCCTCGGGCGAGTAGGCGCCGGGGAGATCGATGAGTTCGAAGAGGTGGCCGTGTGGAGTACGAAAGGTGCCGGATTTGCGGGAGACGGTCGCTCCAGTATAGTTGCCAACCTTTTGGTTTGGCCCGGTGAGGGCGTTAAAGAGAGTGGTCTTTCCGGCGTTGGGATTTCCGACCAGGGCAATCTTTGCCTCGATGGGTGA
>CALDZJ010000049.1 GCA_937944055.1 uncultured Verrucomicrobiales bacterium
GAGCGATTGGCGAGGCAGAGTCCGATGGTGCCGACGAGGAGGAGGTAGCAGGCGAGGAGCTGTAGGTAGGCTTCGACGGTGGCGGGGACGTCTGGGTGGAAGTTGTCGCCGAGGGAGGCCTTCCAGAGGAGTGAGGTGCCGAGGAAGCGGGCGAGGACGAAGATGAGCATGAAGGCGGAGGCGAAGAATCCGGCTGCGGGATGGGAGGCGAATTCGCCAAAAAATTCCCCGAAGTGGTGGCGGTGTTTTTTGAATTTGAGGAGGACGAAGAGGCCGAGGGGGATGAAGAAGTACTCGACGGGGAAGTGGGTGGTTTTTTCGATGAAGGAGTCAGCTTCACCGAGGGCGAGGGCGAGGGTGAAGGCTCCCATGATTTGGTAGAAGGGGCCGATGCGGCCGGCGGGGTGGGAGGCTCCGAGCCAGAAGGCTGAGGTGGTGAGGAGCAGGGCGAACTGCATGGCTTCTACGATGCCGTCTTCTGTGGGGAGGACGGGGCTTTCTGGGAGCCAGGCAGGGAAGAAGATGGCGACGGAGCCTAGGACGACGAGTGCGGTGGTGATGAGTGGTTGTTTCCAGGGCTTGGTGGTGGGCTCGCTCACGATGGGGGATTTTGCCGAGATTGAGCTTAGGAAGCAAGGTTATCGTAGTTGACTTCGAGGAGTGAGAGGCCGTCTGGAGGGGCGCAGAGGAGGGATCTCTTGGTGGTGAAGGTGGGGTCGTTGACGAGGTTGTAGAGGTCGTCTTGGAGGAGGTAGCCTTGGGCGGTTTGGACGGCGGCGCCGGTGAGGAAGCGGACCATTTTATAGAGGAAGCCGTTTCCGGTGAAGGTGAGGAGGTAGCCTTCTGGGATGTGTTGTAAGTCGGCGCGGGTGAGGTGGCGGACGTAGTCGGTTTCTGCGGTTTCGTTTCCGCGATTAGAGCAGAGGGTGCGGAAGTCGTGTGAGCCGAGGTAGTGGGAGAGGGCTTCGCCGAGGTCATCTGGATTGAGTTGGCGAGGGAGGTGCCAAGCGCGAGTGGCGAGGAAAGGGGGGAGGATGGGAGCGAGGGAGAGGTGGTAGGTGTAGGTTTTAGCGGTGGCGGAGTAGCGGGCGTGGAAGTCGGCGGGGACTTCATCGCAGGCGATGATGCGGATGCTGGGGGGGAGCTTGGTGTTGAGAGCGGGAACCCAGTTGAAGGGGTTCAAGGTGAGGTGGTCGGGAGCTTGAAAGTGGGCGACTTGTCCGAGGGCGTGAACGCCGGCGTCGGTGCGGCCGGCGCCGTGGATGCGGATGGGTGCTTTGGCGATGTCAGCGAGGGCTTGCTCAATGCGGGCCTGGACGGTGTCGAGTTCGGGTTGGATTTGCCAACCGCAGAAGGGGGCGCCGTCGTAGGCGATGGTGAGTTTGAGATGCATGTTTGAGTTTACCAGCCGAGGTAGTCGTTGAGGATTTCGAGGGCGGCGACTTGGTCGATGAGGGGTTTTTGTTTTTTGGCGTTTTTGCCGGCTTGGTGGAGTTTTTCGGCGGCGCTGATGGTGGTGAAGCGTTCGTCGAAGTAGGTGAGGGGAATGGGGTCGAGTTGCTTGCGGAGTTGTTCGCCAAAGTTGCGGACTTTGGCGGAGGCGGTGCCTTCGGAGCCATCCATGCGGAGGGGAAGGCCGAGGACGACGGCTTGGATTTTTCGTTCGCGGATGAGTTCGAGGATGCGGGGGATGGTCTCGGTGGTGCGGCAGTCGATGGTTTCTACGGGGTGGGCGCCGATGCCAAATTCGTCAGTTGCGGCGATGCCGATGCGGGCGTCTCCGTGGTCGATGGCGAGGATGGGGTGGGTCATTCTAAGGAGCTTAAGAAAAGCCAGAGGATGAGTGCGATGAGTAAGACGCCAATGATGACGAATTTATAAACTCCAAATTGAATGCCATACCAAAGGGACCCGGCTGCAAGAGCGAATACGAAGATTGGAGAGCCGAGGATTTTCTTAAGCATCAGAGAAGGTTCTCAGGAAGTTGGTCACTGAGTTTTTTGATGTCGTCGGCTTGGTGGCGGTTGGCGATGAGGAGGGCGTCATCGGTTTGGACGACGATGAGGTCATCGACTCCGAGGAGGGCGATGCGGGAGTTTTGGCGGTCGTTGAAGATGATGTTGTTTTCGGACTCGATTTCGGTGATTTCGCGGTTGGTCTGGTTGCTTTCGCCTTGGGTGTGGAGGTATTTGGCGATGGAGATCCAGGAGCCGACGTCATCCCAGTCGAAGGTGGCCTCGATGTTGAGGACACGGGAGGCTTTTTCCATGAGGGCGTAGTCGATGGAGATGGGAGTGAGGGAGGGGAATTTCTCGGCGATGGTGGCTGAGACATCAGAGGAGTCTTTGAGTTCGTCGATGAATTCGGCGAGTTGTGGGGTGTGGTTTTTTAGCTCAGCGGTGACGGTTTTGAGCGACCAGACGAACATGCCGGCGTTCCAAGCGAAGTTCCCTTGGCGGAGGAATTGCTCGGCGAGTTCGGGGTTTGGTTTTTCGCGAAAGCAGGTGACTTCGAAGGGCTCGTGCGTGGTGTCGAAGTCGAGGGCGGCGGAGGGGCCGCGCTCGATGTAGCCGTAGGATGGGCAGGGCCAGGTGGGCTTGATGCCGATGGTGACGAGGGCGTCAGTCTGTGAGGCGATTGAGAGGCTATCGCCGAGGATGGATTGAAAAGAATCGATGTCTTGGATCAGTTGGTCCGAGGGGAGGACGGCCATGGTGGCGTCTGGATCACGCGCGGCGATGAGGCCGATGCCGAGGGCCACGGCTGGGGCGGTATCGCGTTTTGCGGGTTCGGCGAAGATGTTGCCGGCGGGGAGCATGTGGGCTACTTTGCGGACTTCTTCTTCTTGGAGGCTGTTGGTGAGGATGAGGATGTTTTCGGTGGGGATGAGGCCTTGGAGGCGGGTGATGGTTTGCTGGAGGAGGGTGGTGTCGTCGAAGAGGTTCAGGAGTTGCTTCGGCTTTGCGTTGCGGCTGAGGGGCCAGAAGCGGGTTCCGCTGCCTCCGGCGAGAATTAGGGCGTAGTTATGACTCATCGCGTCGATTCAATAAGGGGAGAGGGGTTTTGTCAAAACTCCCCGAGCTTTTTGATTTGGGAAGATTCGAGGTCTGAGGTAAACTGTGTCCATGAATGATTCTTACGAAGAACGCGACTGGGTGGATACGACGGCGGCTTTTGCTCCTGCGGTCTTAGGTGCGGCGGCTGGGATTTTAATTTCGGAGGCGATGAGTTCTAAGGCTCGTCGTCCTATTGGTCTTTCTTTGGCCTGTCTGGGCTTGGCGGCTCTGACGCCGATGTTGGTGGAAACGGCGGTGAAAAAGGTGAAGGGACCTGGCACGCGGCGGGGCTCATTGCGCACTCTCCGGGGCATTCGTGATCATGGCTTGCAGGCTCGTGAGATCAGTTATGTGGAGGATGAGCTCGGTGAGGAGTTAGGAGTGGGCTAGGGAGGAGGTTCAATGGCCGACCTTGGTCCAGTTTACCTTGGTCGTAAGCTTTGGCTGAGCTCTCGGACGACTTCCTTGAATCCTGTGCGAAAGGGGATGCGAGCCCGCCATTTTAGTTCTAAGAGGGCGAGGCGCGGATCGAGCGCGTAGCGCCCGTCATGACCAAGGCGATCTTCGACTGGGTGGATGAGTGATTCTGGCTTGTGGAGCTCTTTTAGGATGGAGCGGACGATGCCGAGATTTGTGCGCTCGAACTTTGCGCCGAGATGGTAGACGCGGTTTGATTTTCCATGTTCAAAGGTGGCAATGAGGCCTTGAGCGCAGTCTTCCACATGAATCCAATCTCGGATTTGCTGCCCAGATCCATAGATCGGCAGGGGTTCATCACGGAGGGCGTGATAGATCATCTTTGGGACGAGTTTTTCCGGATGCTGGCGAGGGCCGTAATTATTGGTGCAGCGGGCGATGACGATGTCTTGACCGTAGGTTTTATGGGCGGCTTGTGCGAGGAGATCGGCGCTGGCTTTACTGGCGGAGTAGGGTGAAGAGGGTTTGAGTTTTTGGGACTCATCTGCGTATTTTGGGAAATCAATTGGCCCGTAGACCTCGTCGGTGGAGCATTGAAGAAAAGACACCTGAGAGAGGCGGGCTGCTTCGAGCAAGGTCGCGGTCCCTTCGATATTTGTGGTGATGAAGTCCCCGGGTCTTTCGATGGAGCGATCGACATGAGACTCGGCGGCGAGATTCATTAACCCGGTGCATTGGAACTCGCGTAGGAGGCGTGTGACGAGCTCGCCATCGCGGATGTCCCCCTCGATGAAGTGGAAACGCGGATCACGATCTGGGCCGATGAGGTTGGCACGATTTCCGGCGTAGGTGAGGGAGTCCAGAACGATGAGGCATTGGACCTCGCTACGCTTCAAAAGCTGCCTCACTAAACTTGAGCCGATAAATCCAGCTCCTCCAGTGAGTAAAATCGACCGTAGTGAACGCATATCAGAAAGGTAAAGCTTCACACATTTAATGAAAGCGAAACATCTTGACCAAATTGGAAACCAATTGACCTGACGGCGAATCTATGCTCACTTTTGGGCTCCATGAAATCCCCTTCACTTCTTACTCTTGGAGCCTTTGCTTTTATGCTCGCTTCTTGTGGTTCTCTCCAAAGCATTAAAAATCTAAAGCAGCCGATCAGCGGTGACAGTGGGTTTGACCCCCTCAGTACTCCTGGTTCATCATCATCATCTTCTTCATCGACTCGGAAATCAGTCTCTGTTGCTCCCACTTCTCCGACTTATAAGACCGGCCAATGGGTAGAGACCTCCATGCCGAATGCGACTTTCTTCAAAAGCATCCCGAAGGGAAATGCTCGCGCGGACAAGGTTTTGAAAGTTGCTACGCCTCTCAAGGTTATCTCAAATAAGGGGACCTACGTGAAGGTCGAGCTTGATTCAGGAGATGTCGGCTTTGTTCCAGAGATCATGGTCATTGAGCGTTCAAGCGATAAGCCTAGCACGAGTTCCAGCCCCATCGCTCCGGTTCCAGAATTTGGCTCCGTGCCTCCTCCTGTCGATCCTAGTGACGTGGCTCCAGTGGCTCCTGCTCCTGTGGTTCCTAGCGTAGCTCCTCCGGTTCCTTCTGTGCCATCGCTCCCGGCTGTGCCCTCTCTTCCAGATGCTCCTCCGGTCCCAGATGTAGCCACTCCGCCAGTTCCTGAGAACTTACCCACTGTTCCCAGTGGCATCGCTCCACCGCCAGAAATTCCCGGCATCACTGAGCCTGTCAAGATCCGCTAATTCGCGGCGCGTGCACTTATTTATTAGAAAGCGGCCTCGCGATTTCGCCTGGCCGTTTTTTTTCGCTTTATCCATGAGCCTTCTAACAGGATGATACAGCCCTGATGCCTGATTTATTAAATTCCCTCATCACCCTTGCTCTTCTGATTCTTCTTCAAGCAGTCCTCGGTTTTGATAACTTGCTCTACATTTCGCTCGAGTCCCAACGCGCTCCCGAAAAAGATCAAAGCCGCGTTCGCAAGCTCGGGATCGGAATCGCCGTGGCACTGCGCGTCATTCTTCTTTTCATCCTCATTAACTTGGTGGAGGCCTTACAAGATCCCTTTTACTCCACGGGAGAAGGCGGCTGGATTGAGGGGACGTTTAACTTCCATAGTGTCATCGTCCTCTTTGGTGGGGCATTTATCCTCTACACTGCCACTAAGGAAATCTCCCACATGATGTCACTTGAGGAAGAGGGCCACGCAGTGGACCGGAAGCCCTCTTCGCCTAAGAAAGTCATTGGCTTAATCGTCTTTATGAACGTCATCTTCTCCTTTGACTCGATTCTCAGCGCAATGGCTCTGGCGAGTAATCCGCGCAATGCTGATGGCAGCCACGGGGGCTATCAATTAACGGTCATGATTATCGCCATTCTTACGGGTGGACTCATCATGATCCTCCTTGCGGATAAGGTGACGGATTTTCTGCAACGCAATCGCATGTATGAGGTTCTGGGGCTCTTTGTCCTCTTTGTCGTGGGGATTATGCTGCTCACCGAGGGAGCTCACCTTGCTCACTTGAAATTCTTTGGTAATGAGATTCAGGCCATGACAAAGACCACCTTCTACTTCGTCATTGCTACCCTCCTTCTCACTGACATCGTGCAGGGGAGATACCAAAAAAAGCTCGCCGCAGAAAAGCTGCGCAAGGCAAAACAGCTCGGCCAAGTTTAAGTCGTAAATCACGCCCCACCGAGCAAGCTACGCTCTATTTCGAAGTCCCGGTTCAAGACGATCAAGTCCGCCTTGTAACCAGGCTCGATCTTTCCCAGCTTAGTGAGTCCTAGAGCGCGGGCTTGGTTCCAGGAAGTGGTGGCGACAAGGTCACAAAGCGGCTCCCCAGTGAGTTCATGGATCCGCTTGAGGCCGTGAGGATAACGCAGGGTGGATCCGGCGAGAGCTCCATGACTCTTCAGGCGAGCTTCGCCATTTTTCACCTCCACCTCCAGTTGTCCTAAAGTCGTCTCACCATCCGGCTGCCAAGAAGCTGATATGGAATCGGTAATGAGCATGATGTGATCCCGGGGAACCTTCGCGAAAACTAACTTTAGCATCTCCGGTGCTAGATGGATGCCATCAGCGATGATCTCGAGCTTCAGGCAATCTTCCAAAAGACCTGCGCCGACGACTCCTAACTCGCGATGGTGCATGCCTGTCATGGCATTGCCAAAATGAGTGAGCTGTTTTAAGCCGTAGCCTATCGCCTCAGTGAGTGTCTGGTAGTCGGCCAGTGTATGCGCGGCAGAAGAGATGATGCCCATCGCCATCGCCTCCCTGATGAGCTGGGAGGCTCCCGGTAACTCTGGAGCGAGCGAGAGAATCTTCACGGGGAAGATCTGATGGAGCTCGCGTAGCTCATCTACATCTGGGTCTCTCACGAAGTCAGGATTCTGTGCCCCTGCTTGCTCCGCATTAATAAAGGGCCCTTCCAAATGCATCCCGGGCACATTGAGCGGGGCCGTGGGGGCCCATTCGCGCAGGGCTTTAGAAATTTTCACCAGCTGCTCGGCAGGCTGAGTGAGGGTGGTTGGGAGCCAAGTCGTGACTCCTTCTTTCAGCTTGGTCTGGGCAATCAGCTCGAGGCTCGCGGGGCAGGCATCACAGACATCTGCGCCAGCCGCGCCATGCGCATGAATGTCGATAAAGCCCGGCAAGAGCATTTTGCCAGCTAAGTCCAAATCTCCACCAGTCCGCTCGCCAACTTCAAGGATTTCACCTCCCTCGATCACCACGCTCGCCCCTTGTTTCTCGAAGCCCGGAGAAATGAGGTGAGCGTTCGTGATGAGCATTAGTCCAGCAAGATCTTCCAAGACTTCTTCAAATAGTTGAAGCCTGAAAGCAGAGTTAAGATCAAGGCTCCCCAGAGGAAAATAGGGGAGAGCCAGCCATCCTGAGCGCTCACATTCATCAAGAAATTCCCGAGAGCGGAGCGAGGCGGATTTGAGTAAAAAATGAGAGAAAGAAGGCAGGTGATACTGAAGCTGAGTTGGAAAGTCGTCTTCCACTTTCCGAGATGATCTGCTGGGATCACCTCTCCCTTATCGACTGCGATTTGGCGCAGCCCCGTCACGAGGAATTCCCGACCAATGATCACGGCTGTTACCCAGACAGGGCAGCGCTCCACACTGGTGAAGTAAATGAATGCTGAGGAAACTAGAATTTTATCCGCAAGGGGGTCCATTAATTTCCCAAGCGAGGTCACCAGATCCATCTTCCGCGCTAGGTATCCATCAAGCCAATCTGAAATCGCAGCGAGGATAAATGCGGTGAGGGCGATGACGAGGCCCAGCGTGCTTTCCAGACTCACACCCAGCACGAAAATAGCCGTAAGAATGAGCCGCGCAAAGGTGATCGAATTTGGAAGATTCACAGAACGCCTTGAGACTGTCCCAGACGGGATCGAGAAACAACCTTTTGCGTCATTTGCTCTCAGATTTGACAAAGGCCAGCGTGAAGGCCTATTTAAAGAGCGTGAAAATCTCCTTCAAAAAATTTCTAAGATCGAAAGGCGTAACACTCCTTCTCCCCATCGCCGTGATCGGCTGCGCGGCTCCAGCAGCCTATAATGCGAACACGGGCCAAGTTGAAATCCGCCAAGCAGACCCTAGCCTCATCCAGCAAGGCGAAGCCGCCTTCGCCCAGTATAAGCAGCAAACTCCCGTTTCTCGGAACTCCTCGGCCCGCGCCCGCGTGAATCGAGTGGCCGCCCGTCTCCGCCCCGTCATTAACCTACCAGGAGCGCGCTGGGAATTTGAGGTTTTTGAAGACGCCTCTGCCAATGCCTTCGCCCTTCCCGGCGGGAAAGTAGGGGTCAACACCGGCCTCTTAAATATCGCCATCACCGATGGGCAACTCGCCGCCGTTTTGGCTCATGAAATGGCCCACGTCACCGCGAACCACGCTGCCGCGCGCATTAGAAATAATCAAACCATCGCCCTCGGTGGAGCGATTCTCGGAGCCGTTCTCGGGGCCTCAGAAGCAGGCTCTCAGATCGGGTCACTCGCCCAGAAAGGAGGGGAAATCGCCTTCGGCTTAACCTTTTCTCGCGCTCAGGAGCTAGAGGCAGATCGAGTCGGGACCATTTTTATGGCCCGTGCCGGTTATGATCCCGCAGAAGCCGTCACCCTATGGGAGCGCATGGGGGCTCAAAACCGCTCCTCCACTCCCGAGTTCCTGAGCACGCACCCCGTTAGCGCCACCCGCATCAGAGCCTTGCAGGAATTTATGCCCGTAGCGAATGCTCAGCGCCGCTAGAAAAAAACCTCTCAGATCAGTCATTGCGTTCTGCGTCATCAGGGAGTAGGTAACGCCCATGAGCGGTTGCGGTAGCGGCAGAAATTTCGGTCCTCGGATGAAGATGGACGCGTCTTTGCATCTCGAAAAAAAGCCGAGTTGGATTAAAGTGCGCCTTCCTAATAATCCCGTCTTTTGGGATACCAAATCGATGATCAAGGATCTGAACCTGGTCACAGTTTGCGAGGAGGCACAGTGTCCCAATCGCTGGGAATGTTGGGGGCAAGGGACTGCCACCTTCATGATCGCTGGGGAAAAATGCACCCGCGCCTGCGGCTTCTGCGCTGTTAAAACCGCCAAGCCAGATGCCCTAGAAGAAGATGAGCCCACCCGCGTGGCAGAGGCCACCAAGCGGATGAATTTGAATCACGTCGTGATCACTGCCGTAGCGCGTGATGACTTAAAAGATGGCGGAGCAGAACACTTTCAAAAAACGATCGAAGCCGTCCGCGAAACCAACCCTGGCATTATCATCGAGGTCCTCGTTCCCGACTTTAATGATAAGGATTGGGCGCTCGACCTCGTCATGAAGGCCCGGCCTCACATCTTTAACCATAACCTCGAAACGGTCGAGCGGCTCACGCCACTCGTCCGCAGCCGTGCCCAGTATGAGCGCTCACTCACCGTACTTAAAAAGGCGAAAGAAATGGCCGGCGGTATGGTCGCCACAAAGAGCGGCATCATGCTTGGCCTCGGCGAGCGCCCTGAGGAAATCGAGCAAGCGCTCGATGACTTGCGCGCCGCAAACGTCACCGTCCTAACCCTCGGCCAATACCTCCGCCCCACCCCTATGCACCTCCCAGTGGTCGAGTATGTCACGCCAGAGAAATTCGATGAATGGAAAGAGGTCGCCTTGGCGAAGGGCTTCCGCCATGTCGCCAGTGGCCCCCTCGTTCGCAGCTCTTATCATGCCGCTGACTTTAAGCCGGAAGAAGATGTCCTCGAGGCCATTGCCGCAGACCTCGCTGCGACTTAATCCCGCTCCACCACCGCAACGCGCAGGAACTTCCTCCGCTCCTCCGCCCGCACCGTAATCTCCTCCGTGAGAGAATCACCAAAGCGAAACGCGCTTTGCCCATTCAGCATCGCCGTCTCTGGCACCCGTTCCCAGCCGGAAAGATCGTCTGACCACTGGATTTCAAAATCCCCCGCAGCCAGCCCAGCACCCACCTCTAAAGTCACCCCACGCGGTGAGAAGCGAAAGAGCTGCTCCGGCACGCTCTCCCGATCAAATCCCAGTGCGAACAAAATAAAATTTGGCGAAGCAGGAGCCAGATCGAATCCTCCCTCTCTTCCCGCACTATCCCTCCCGAGCAGCACACCCTCGCGCTCCGCCCAGCTCGCAAAGTCCGGCACCTCGATAAAGGTTTCACCCCTCGCCTTCACATGACCTTCCGCCCGAATGCTCGCCGTGATCGGAGCATCCTCCAGCTGGATCTCTTGATCAATCTCAGCCGGCAGCTCGATGGAGACTTGGAAAAAAACCCGGCGCCCCTCGATGCGCCCTCGCACGATCGTGACTGTCCCGCGGCCCTTCCCTTGCCCCGTAAACCCCTCCTCGCTGAAATCGAAATCCACCTCCTCGAAGCCCGTAATGATCGAGCCCGCCCGCCCACTCAAGCGGCCCTCATTCATCGTCACCTCATGCTGCGAGGCTTCAAATTCCCCGCTTTCCAAATCCACCCGCCCAGGAGGAGTGGTGGTCATCGCCGAAAAGCCCAGCCCCACTCCCGTGAAGTCATAAGCTGCTAAAAAGTTCCCTCCAGCGAGTGTGATGTCAGAACCCGCAATATCCGCCGACAGCACCGTGAACTCATCCGTTCGCAGCACCCTTGATTCCGGAAAAAGATTCACCCGCGCCACCATCGTCCCCGAGACCGCTGAAACGTCACGAGCATTTCCGATATCTGTCCTTAGATCGATTGTGATCTCATTAAAGCCCACCTCCTCTACCAAGTTCAGAGTCATTTCCCGGCTCACCTGCCCCCAGGCAGAAAGCATTCCTACGCAAAGAAGAATGACCAAAGCCCCGAACACGCCGCAGTCTAATCGGAGCTTCGCCGCCTTGCGAATGATTTCTCATCGTCCACAATCCCCCCAGTGACTCACTCCCAGAACCCCTCCCTGCGGAAAATGCGCCGCATCGCAAGCGGCCTTCTAGCCCTCATGGCCGGCCTCTATATCCTCGCAAGATCTTGCGAGGGGCAGAGTGACGCTTGGCCATGGGTCCGCGCCTTTGCAGAAGCCGCCGTCGTAGGCGGCCTCGCTGATTGGTTCGCCGTCACCGCCCTCTTCCGCCACCCCCTAGGCCTCCCCATCCCCCACACCGCCATCGTCCGGAAAGAGAAGCGGCGCATTGGCAGCGCCGTCGCCTCATTCATGCGTAAGAGCTTCCTCACCCCAGACGAGGTTCGCCGCCAATGGCACCATTTCCGCCCCCTTCAAAAAGCCAGCGCGCACCTTTCCCAGCCTGACCATGCCCGCCAATCCCTCCACTGGATCCTCCATCGCATTCCCCAGCTCCTCAGCCCGAGTGATCGCCAAAAGTTCTCGCAGCTCCTCGCCTCTGGCATCCGTCACGGAGCCTCCGCCCTTCCCATCGCCCGCATCATCACCATCCTCTTACAGGGATTTTTAAAGAGCCCCAGCAAGCGCAGCCTCCTCGCCCCACTGCTCGCTCGCCTCGGCCAAAGCGTCGCCACAAATCGCGACTGGGTCATGCATGAAGCCAGCAAAACCACCAAGCCCACCAAGCTCAAAATCTTAGACTTCCTCAACCAGACCGCCGCTGCCGCCGTCTCCGGAAAAGCGGTCGAGAAATTCTCCTCCCAGCTCACCGCCGCCAGCCAAGACCATAGCCACCCCCTTTATGAAAAGATCGAGGAAGCCCTACGGGAAACCGCTGCCGAGCTCCAAGCGGGTAAAACCACCCCATGGGAGAGTTTAAAAGAAAGCATCATTCACGATCCTCAAACCCTCCACACCCTCCAAGAACTCGCCGAGAAATCCCTCCAACTCCTCGCTGATCATAGCCAAGAACTCGCAGCAAACGGCCAGCTCGAGCACTGGACCCGGGCGCTCTCCAGCTCCGCCCAGCAGCTCGCCCAAGATCCACCCCGTCTCCTCGCCCTCGAGAAGAAAGCAGGGGAACTGCTTGCCACCTTCACCGAGCAATCAGGACCCCACCTCGAGGCCCTCATCAACCGCACGGTCGATAGCTGGGAAGCAGACGAGCTCATCGAACGCATTGAAGACCAAGTCGGCCCAGATCTCCAATTCATCAGAGTCAATGGCACCCTCATCGGCGGGCTCGTGGGCCTCCTCCTTCACGGCCTAGGACTCCTCATCTGGGGCTAAAAAAATCCCCCTCCGTCCGGACTCCAAAAATTAAAACGACTCAATTGAACACTTTTTGCTTCCATGAACACTGTTCATCTGATCTTATTTCTCCCACATTAATAAGACCTAATATTGCCATGAGTAATACGACCGCTAAAACTGCCGCCATGTCCGAAAAGAAAGAGAAAGCTCCCTCCTCCGCCGCCGCCGCCAAAGGAGATGACAAGCTCGCCGCCGCTCGCAAAAAGAACCTCGATCTTGCCATCACCGCGATCCAAAAAGACTTCGGTGAATCCGCCATCATGCGTCTCGGTGATGACAAGCGGATGGACGTCGAAAGCATCCCCACCGGGAATCTCCTCATCGACCGGGCTCTCGGAGTTGGCGGTTTCCCTCGTGGCCGCATCGTCGAGGTCTTCGGCCCAGAATCCTCCGGTAAAACCACCCTGACCCTCACCGTCATCGCTCAAGCTCAAAAAGCCGGCGGCCTCGCCGCCTTCATCGATGTCGAGCATGCCCTAGATCCCCAATACGCTCGCCGCCTCGGAGTCAATCTTGATGACCTCCTCGTCTCCCAACCCTCCTCCGGAGAAGAAGCCCTCCAAATTGTCGAAACCCTCGTCCGCTCAAACGCCATCGACGTCGTCGTGCTAGACTCCGTCGCCGCTCTCGTCACCAAGCAAGAACTCGCCGGTGAAATCGGCGACTCCACCGTAGGCACCCAAGCACGCCTCATGAGTGCCGCCATGCGAAAGCTCACTGGCTTCATTTCAAAAGCCCGCACCACCTGCATCTTCACCAACCAAATTCGCGAGAAAATTGGCGTCATGTTCGGCAGCCCAGAAACCACCCCCGGCGGGCGAGCCCTTAAATTCTTCTCCTCCGTTCGCGTAGACATCCGCCGCATCGGCCAGATTAAAGCCACTGATGGGACCGTCACCGGCAGCCGGACAAAAGTAAAAATTGTCAAAAACAAAGTCGCCTCCCCCTTCAGAGATGCCGAATTCGACATCATGTATAACGAAGGCATCTCCTCAGTCGGCTCCCTCATCGACCTCGCCCAAGAATTCGACATCATCCAAAAGCGCGGAAGCTGGTTCAGCTACGACGGCGCCCAACTCGGCCAAGGCCGTGACGCCACTAAAACCGCCCTCAAAGAAGACGAGAAGCTCTACCTAGAAATCGAGGAAAAAGTAAAAGCCGAGATGGCAGAAAAATAGCCCAGCTCGAGCGAAAGAAGCAGGACACTCCTCCCCTTTTTTTACGAGGCGCACCGCCTCTAGGAATTTCTTAAAGGGAATTTCTAGAGGAGCTGGCTAGGCGAACTGGCTAGGCGAACTGGCGGAGAAAGCGGGTGTCATTCTCGATGAGAAGTCGGATGTCTTTGATGCCGTATTGGATCATGGCGAGACGATCTAGGCCCATCCCGAAGGCGTAACCGGTGAGCTTGGTGGGATCGAAGGCTTGATCTCCGCGGCTCTCATTAATGGCGCTGAAGACCGCAGGATCGACCATGCCACAACCGGCCACCTCAATCCATTTTGGTTCTTCGCCTTTGACCTGAAGTTTCACATCGATCTCAAAGGAAGGCTCGGTGAAGGGGAAGAAGTGAGGGCGGAAACGCACTTCCGTCTTGTCGCCAAACATCGCACGGTAGAAAAACTCTAAAGTCCCTTTGAGGTCAGAAAGGCGGACATCGGAGTCCACGTAGAGGCCCTCTAGTTGATTAAAGACAGAGAGGTGAGTCGCATCGATCTCATCACGACGGTAAGCGGAGCCGGGGGCGATGATTTTGATGGGTGGCTCCTGCTTTTCCATGGTGCGGACTTGCACAGAGGAAGTATGTGTGCGGAGGAGCTTGCCGGAGTCGAAGTAGAAGGTATCAGAGTCGTTACGAGCGGGGTGATCAGCAGGAGTGTTGAGGGCGTCGAAGCAATGGAACTCGGTTTCGATCTCGGGGCCATCGGCGAGGGCGAAGCCCAGACGGCGGAGAATCTGGATCGCGCGGTCTTTCACGATGCTGAGGGGATGCAGCGCGCCCACCGGGAGTTCGCGTGCAGGCATGGTCACATCTAGGCTCGCAATGGAGGCCGCATCGGCCGCATCTTGGAGCTTTTGTTTGCTGGCATCGAGGGCAGCATTGATGGCAGTGCGGGCGGTATTGAGAGCGGCGCCGAGCTTCGGTTTCTCTTCGTTGGAGAGATTGCGCATCTCGCCGGCAAGGGCGTTGAGAGGGGATTTTTTGCCGAGGAATTTGACGCGGGCGTCTTCGAGCGCGGCTTCGGTGGAGGCAGCTTCGATTGCGGCGAGGGCCTCGGTCTGGATTTGGGCGGCTTGCTCGGTCATGGGTTTGGAGTAATGGGAGTTTTAAGATTGGTCAAGGGGAAGGGTTTTTTTGGGGCTGGTTAGGTTTGCGGGGTGATGCAGGTTGCAGGATACAGGCTGGGAGCTGCCGCTCCGAGTTTGGTGATGGAGATTTTTGGTGGGGGTGACCTAGCGATTAGCTTTTAGCGGTTGGCTTTTTAAAGAGAAGCTTCGCTTCGGGGGTTTTGGGTCGATTCTTCTTCACAGCGTGTTAGTTTTTTGGCCCATATCCTAGCTGTTCCAATGAGAGCAGCTCCAGCAAGGAGGGTGAGGATGCTTTCGATCAGATTGTAATAGGATGGAGCAGATTCTTGATGGAAGCCGTAGTCGGGGGATTTGCTTACGATGAAGAAATGCGTCCAAGAAAAGACGTTGGCGAATGAACTTAAGATGAAATAGGTTCCGAGCCCGACGAAGGTTGTGGCGTAGAGTTGGTGTAAGGTGACTCCATTGAGATCTACTTTTTGATCGATGCCATTCGTGAGAAAGCGGCAGATGATGGGTGCAAGAAACCAAAAAATAATTCCCGCGGTAAAGTAGATGAGAGAAGGAATGAGGTAATGGGCTTCGAGTGGGCTCACATCCGATAGGAAAATCGTCGAGCCGATTTGGGAAAAACTTCTGATGAGCCAAGTGAGGGCGAAGAGACGGAGCAAAATTTGGGCGATTGCAGAGGCTGGCATTGGGTATTGATTAAGGGAGTTGGGAGAGATTGGTCAATGACAGAGAGAGGCGTGGTGGGTTTTGGAGTGGGTTGGATGGTAAGGGGGGCGACCTAGCGATTGGCTTTTAGCTTTTAGCGGTTGGTTTTTAGCTCTTGGCGGTTCGCTTTTGGGAGCGAAGCTTCGCTTCGGGGTCTTGGGCTTGGTTGGGGGTAAGCGGGTAAAAGCCCACTCTCCAAAAAAATGACCGCATCCTTGCGGATGCGGTCATGGAAGTTATTTATCAGCGGGGCTGATTTAAGCAGCCTTCTTTTCGAGGGCTGATTTAGCCTGTGCGACGATGGAGGAGAAGGCACTTGCATCAACTACGGCGAGGTCTGCGAGGACTTTGCGGTCGAGTTCGATGTTGGCGGCCTTGAGACCTTCAATGAAGCGGGAGTAGGTCATTTCCTCAGCACGGACAGCAGCGGAGATGCGCTGAATCCAGAGACGGCGGAATTGGCCTTTGCGCTTTTTACGGTCGCGGTATTCGTATTGACGGGCTTTGTAGACGGCATCTTTCGCGTAGCGGTAAAGCTTGGAACGGAAGCCGCGGAATCCTTTGGCACGGAGAAGGACGCGCTTACGGCGCTTCCGACTGGCAGGACTGTTAGTTGCTCTTGGCATTGTTTCTTTTTTGGTGAACGGGTCGTTTGGTTTCTAATTCACTCCGATAGTCTCACACGTTCGTTGTCCTTCCGAGGAAGGCTGGCTATCTAGAGGCCGCCCATTTTGTAGGCGAGGGCATCGTGCACGTATGCACGGTAAGATTTACTTCATGAGAAGATTTCTCTTCACGTTTGTAATATCTGCGTCGGAGACAAGCGTCGCTTTACCCAGCATTCTTTTCCGTTTCCGGTTTTTCTTCTGGAGGATGTGACGTTTTCCCTGTTTACGGCGCAGAATCTTACCGGTGCCAGTTACTTTAAAGCGTTTGGCGACGGACGATCTGGTTTTGGACTTGCAAGCTTTGCGGGCCATGGGAGCGGCTTTTTAGGGGGAGATGCTGCGAATGCAAGATTTTTTGGAGCTGGTGGGGTGGTTTTTTAAACTGCGGAGAAGGCAGAAGGCGCGGAACTTGGCTGAGGAGGGAGAGGTGAGTAGTTTGCTAAGGTTCTAGGGCTTGGGTTGAAGGGGAGAGGGAAAGCACGGATGTCACGAATTTTCACGGATCTTGGTTGAGGGTTTGGAGTTGGGGGATTAGGAATTGGACATGAGAACGTCTGTTAAAAATCTTCTTGGTAGTAAGTCTGCCCAATCCTCAGTTGAGCTCTCCGGGTGGGTGCGGACGAAGCGGGATTCTAAGGCGTTTTCCTTTATTGAGCTGAATGATGGATCCTGTCTGAAGGGGATTCAGGTGATCATTGATGCGGGGATTCCGGGATCTAATGAGGTGGGGAAGATGATTACGGGGGCCTCGGTTCAGGTGAAGGGGGAGTTGGTGGAGAGTCCGGGGAAGGGGCAGAGCTGGGAGGTGCGGGCGACGGAGGTGGAATTATTGGGCGGGGTGCCAGAGGATTTTCCGCTTCAGAAAAAAGGGCACACGCCGGAGTTCTTGCGCTCGATCGCGCATTTGCGGCCACGGACGAATTTATATGGGGCGACTTTTCGGATGCGGAGTCGTTTGGCTTATGCGGTGCATCGCTTTTTCAACGAGCGCGATTTCACCTACGTGCACACCCCGATTATTACGGCGAGTGATTGTGAGGGGGCGGGCGAGATGTTTCAGGTGACGACGAATGAGGCGGGTAAGCCGGAGGAGGATTTCTTTGGGAAGAAGAGTTATCTGACGGTGAGTGGGCAGTTGGAGGGCGAGACTTTTGCCTGCGCGCTTTCGAATATCTATACCTTTGGGCCGACTTTCCGGGCTGAGAATTCAAATACCTCACGGCATGCTTCCGAATTTTGGATGATCGAGCCGGAGATGGCTTTTTGTAATCTGGAGGGGGATATGGATTTGGCGGAGGAGTTTATCCAGTTCTTGGTGAAGGATGTGCTGGAGAATAATGAGGGAGATTTGGAGATCTTTACGAAGTTTGTCGATAAGGGGCTGCGGGCGAGGTTGGAGGGACTGGCTTCGGGGGGCTTTGAGCGGATGAGCTATACTGAGGCGGTGGAGCGGCTAGAGAAGTCGGGGAAGAAGTTCGATTATCCGGTGGAGTGGGGGATTAACCTCCAGTCTGAGCATGAGCGCTATCTCTGTGAGGAGGTGGTGAAGGGGCCGCTTACGGTTTATAATTACCCAAAGTCGATTAAGCCATTTTACATGCGGGCGAATGATGATGGGAAGACGGTGACGGCGATGGATGTGCTGGTGCCGGGGGTGGGGGAGATTATCGGCGGGAGTCAGCGGGAGGAGCGCTATGATCTGCTCAAGGCAGCGATGGAGCATCATGAGCTGAGCTTGGAGAATTACGGCTGGTATCTGGATCTGCGGAAGTATGGCACGGTGCCGCATGCTGGCTTCGGCGCGGGCTTTGAAAGACTCCTGATGTATGTCACGGGGATGCAAAATATCCGCGATGTCATCCCCTTCGCGAGGACTCCTGGGAACTGCGAATTTTAGAACGGTGAGTTACGACTCAGTGAGTCATGACTCAGTGAGTCTTGACTCAGTGACTTGCGATGCTAATCTTAGAGCATGTTGGAAGATTTCGTGGGGCGTAGTCCTGAGCTAGAGATTTTAAATAAGGCTTACGCTGAAAAAAAGAGCACGTTTTACCCAGTTTACGGACGCCGGAGAGTGGGGAAGACGGAGCTGATTCTGCGTTTTACGGAAGATAAGCCGGCGGTCTTTTACCTAGGGAAACAGGCGACTACGGAGTATCAGGTCGGGGAGTTTTTAGAAATTGCGGCGGAGAAGCTCAATGAGCCGTTACTGGCCCAGCTTGGTGAGCTTGGTTGGAAGAAAGCGCTGCAGCTGGTGGTGGAGCGGAGACCTAAGGGGGAGAAATTGGTGATTGTGCTCGATGAGTATCAATGGATCACCGAGACGAGCTCTGAGTTACCCTCGATTTTGCAGGAGCTGTGGGATCTGGATTGGTCACGATCTGGCAAGGTGATGTTGATTCTGTGTGGGTCATATATTGGCTTTATGGAGAGGGAGGTCCTAGGGAGTAAGAGTCCGCTGTATGGTCGGCGAACGGGGCAGATTCAGTTGCAGCCTTTTGGCTTTCGTGAGGCTGCTAAGTTTCATCCGAATTACTCGCGGGCGGATCAGTTCCGTGTGTGGGCATTGTGCGGGGGGATTCCTTTTTATTTAAAGCAGTATGATGATCGCAAATCAGTGGCGATTAATGTGAGGGAGAATTTTTTGACTCCTCATGCGGCGCTTTTCCGAGAGGCGGATTTTCTGTTACGAGAAGAATTACGCGAGGTGGAAACTTATCATGGGATTTTGATGACGCTCTCCACGGGGGCTCTCTCGGCGGCGGATTTGGCCCGTGCCAGTTCGGTATCTGCGGCGAGTATTCAGTATTATTTGAAGACCTTGATGGAGCTGGGTTATGTCGGGAAAAGTTATCCCCTTTCCGGGAAGAGGCCGACGGTGAGGTCGGTGAGGTATGTCATCACGGATCCGCTTTTACGTTTTTGGTTTCGTTTTGGGTTTCGGAACTTGAGTCGGATCGTCAGTGTGCGGCCGGCGGCTGCTTACGATAAGGTATTGGCACCGCAGATTGAGGCTTATTATGGGGAGCGTTTTGAGAAGTTGTGCCATGAGGGGATCTCGGAACTATATCTCCGAGATGAAATCACGGCGGGGCATGAGGTGGGGGAATACTGGGATAAGAAAGTGCAGGTGGATGTGGTGAGTTTACGGGATGATGAGTTCATCGATATCGGCGAGTGTAAGTGGGGGACGCTGCGCTCGTGGCCGGCGGCGGTGAAGGAGGCTCGGGCGAAGGCAGAGGCTTTTCCAAACCCGCTAGGGCGGACTTTGGCTCCTTGGCTATTTACGAGGTTGAAGCCGAAGGCGGGTGAGATTGATGGGGTGCGTTGTGTGGGAGTGGAGGAGCTTTATGGGTCTCGTGGGTGAGGTCTGGTGAGGACTAAAATTACGAGGAGACAAGCGCTGAGGAGGGTAGCGAGGGAGGAGGCAAGGCCCAGCCACATGAGGGTGTATGCGCAGGTTGCTCCGGTGGCGGCGATCATGGCGTAAGGGAGCTGGGTGGCGACGTGGGAGGTGGGGGTGCAGCCCGCCGCGAGGGATGAGACGAGGGTGGTGTCTGAGAAGGGGCTGCAGTGATCTCCAAAAACAGCGCCTCCAAAGACGGCTCCGATGGTCATGGAGGTGAGGTCCATGAGTTCTATTGGGGGGAGGTCAATGCCGAGCCGCAAGACGAGTGGGAGGGCCATGGGCATGAGGAGGCCGAAGGTTCCCCATGAGCTCCCGGTGAGAAAAGACATGATGGCGCCGATGAGAAAAATGACAAGGGGGATGGCCATGGTGCTGAGGTTTTCGCCGAGGAGTTCCGTGATGAGATCTGCGGTGCCGAGGCTGATGAAGATGCTGCCGAGGGTCCATGCGCAGATGAGGATGATGAGGGCGGGGATGAGGGCGGCTGCGCCATCGAGCATGTGCTGAGGGGCGTCTTTACGTTTGGTTTTCGGGAAACAAAGGTAGGCGGAGGTGAGGGCCACAAAGCCGGCCGCAACCATAGCGTAGGGAACGCCGGGGGAGATGAAGGCGTTCTTCCATGACCAATCGCTCCCGTCTTGCCAGAGGTAGATGAAGGTGGGGAGGGTGAGGACGAGAGTGAGGAGGGGGACGAGCGCGACCCGCGGGGAGTGTTCCTCATTCTCTTCGCGGTGATCGGGCAGGGAGATGGGCTGGGCCCGTTTCATGGGCCCGATGTGCCATGATTTTAAGATGATGAGGGGGATGAGCAGGAGGCTGAGAATGCAGTAAGGATTCGCGGGGATAGAGTTGAGGAAGAGAGCGGCGGGATTGACCTGAAAGGGGGCGAGTTTAAGGCTATCTGAGATGATGGAGAGTTGCGCGGCGATCCAAGTGGAGATGAAGGCAATACAGGCGACGGTGGAGGAGGTGGAGTCGATCAGGTAGGCGAGGAATTGGCGGGAGATGCGCAGCCCATCGGTGAGTGGACGGGCGACGCGGCCTAGGAGGATCGCGTTGGCGAGGCCATCGAAGAAGCAGAGGAGCCCTAGGCCGTAGATGCCGAAGAGGAGTTTTTTTTGAGGGTGAGTTCCTCTTTTATGAAGAAGGCGATTGAGGAGGGTGGTGAAGCCTCCGCCTTTTTCGAGGAGGGTGGCGAAGGCGCCAAGAGTTAGGGTGAAGATGATGGCGCTGAGGCTCCAGCTGCTCCCGCTGATTTTTTGGAAGAGGTGGTCTTCAAAAAGACAACGAATGGCGAGGATGGGCGAGGGTCCAGTGAGGAGGAAAGCGCCTGTGAGGGTGGCGCAGAAGAGGGCGAGGGCAGCCTTGCGAGTGAGGAGAATGAGTGCGAGCGCAACGAGGGGTGGGAGCAGGGGGATGAGGTCCACGATGTGGGGAGTGAAGCAGAATTCAAAAAAAAAGGCGACCGTTCGTGTGAAGGGTCGCCTTTTTAGAGTGGGGTGGGGAGTTCAGTTATTCCTCTTCCTCTTCTTCTTCCTCTTCTTCCGAGGATTTGCCAGAGCGCTTGGCGCGTTTCATGCGCTCGATGAGGCGGTCTTTGGCTTTTTCGGCGTGGAATTGGATTTTATCATTGTCTCCTTCTTCGATGAAGTAGTCGAGGATGTCATCAGCCCAGGCTCCGTCTTGCGAGACCATGGCATCGATGACTTGTTTTTGCTCGGTGGGGCCGGTGGCGATGCTTGCGATGTCACTCCAGTAGATGGCGAGGTCTTCGTCATCGATTTTGGGCCCATCGCGGAGGAAGTCGATAGAGGCCTTGAAGGCTTCTCCGCGGAGGCGGTCATTTTCCTCGTTGGAGGCGTATTCGTAGAGGGTGTCGAACTGGGAGTCATCCGGCCAGTAGCGGAGAGCGTAGGCTGCGGCGACTTTCATTTTTGGGTCATCACCTTCGAGAACCTTGCTGATGATGGATGCTGCTTTGTCACCGCCGGAGGAGCCCATGAGGCGGAGGAGGGCGACTTTGGAGTCATCATCGGTGATGTTTTGATAGGTTCCGATGATGGAGTTGGCGAAGTTTCCGGGCTGTTCCGATTTACGAACCGCTTCGCTAAGAACGTCACGAGCGGCGTTTTTAATGGAGGAGTTGGAGGCGTTGGTGATGATGCTGAGGAGGCTCTTGAAGTTTTTGGTGCTGGCCATTTTTTTGGTGGCATTGAGGGCAGCTTGTCCGGCGTTGTCGTCATCGGTGGTGCTGGCGAACTCAATGAGGTGGGGGAGGGCGCTTTCTTCACCGCGAATGCCGACGAGACGGAAGAGTTTGATGCGGTTCCCGGAGTCCATTGAGGATGATTTGGCGAAGCTGGCGACCATTTCGCTGATGTCTGATCCGTCAGTGGACTCAGCGATGAGGAGGGCTTGGAGGTAGGTTTCGCGCTCGCCCTGTTCCTTGGTTCCTGCGCGGGCGATGTTGTCGAGGAGGAGTTGGACTTGTTCTTGATTGAGGGGGGCCTCGGAGGGCGGGTTTTCGATGTCTTTGAACGGGGCGGTGATTTTGTTGAGGGCCTCGATTTCATCGTTGCTGCTTTTTTTACCGATGAAGATGATGCTGGCGACGATGAGTCCGGCGGCGAGGGTGGCGGCGATGACGGCTTTGACAGCGTTACTTGTTCCCTTCTTTTGGGTGGGGAGTGCGACTTGGCTTCCGAGGGTGGCTGCGGCGGTGGCAGCTGTGACAGGGGCTGTGACAGGAGCTGGAGTTGGGGCTACGGGAGTGGCCGGTGTCGCTGGCTTTAGTTCTACGGTAACGGGAGCAGGAGCTGGAGTGTTTGCCGGAGAGGGCTCAGCGGCTGGGGTAGCTGGAGCTGGAGCTGGAGTGCTTACCGGAGTGGGCTCGGCAGCAGGAGCAGGATCAACTGGGGCAGCTGGGGTAACAGGAGTGGGTTCTTGTCCAGGGATGAGTAGCTTGGGGCGGGGGGACTGTGGGCTGGGTGCGGGTGCTTTGACCTGTTGAGCAGCGGTATGGATGGAGGGGGCTTGGCCCTCGGGTGGCTGGATGGGTTGGGGAGCCGTGCTGGTGTTTACGGTTTGAGCGGCTTCTCCTTGAGGTTTGGTCAAGGGGGTGCCGGTTGGTGTCGGGCTTGATGGGACTTCTGGGGTTCCTGATTCGGATGTATTTTCGCTCATAAGAAAAGATTGTAGAGATTCGCGGGCATCATTGGGACGTTTGTCCATGTTGCGAGAGAGGTGCCACATGACCCAGTCGCTCATCCACTGGGGGAGGTCTGGGCGGAGTTCGGCGATGGGGGTGACGGAGTTCTGAAGGTGTGCGGTCATGACCTGTGCGGCATTTTCACCATCGAAGGGGTAGCGGCCAGCAAGGCAGTAGTAGTAGACGCAGCCGAGGGAGTACATGTCGGTGCGTTTATCAAGGGGGGTCCGCTCGAATTGTTCCGGAGCCATGAAGTGGATGGAGCCGAAGACGGCGTCACCATGGTCGATGGTCTGGAGGGAGGGTTTTGGGGAGAATTTGGCGAGGCCGAAGTCGACCAGCTTGACTTGGAAGCGACCGCTGGCGAGCCAAGTGACCATGAGGTTGGTGGGCTTGATGTCGCGGTGAACGAGGTCTAGGTCTTGGGCTGCGATGAGCGCTTCTTGGCTTTGGACGGCGACTTCGCGGAAGTCTTCTTTGGTAAGGACGCCGCGCTCGATCATTTCATCGATGGTGCGTCCTGAGAGGAGTTCCATGACGACGTAGGGGCCATCTTTATCAACGCCGGCGTCGAAGACGGTGACGATGTGAGGATGCTGGACGGAGCAGAGGGCGGTCGCCTCCTTAAGCATGGCCTCGGTGGCTTCTTCTTGGTTTTCGTATCCGCCCTCGGCGAGGACGCGCTTGATCGCGACTTCGCGGTTTAGATGACGGTCGAAGGCTCGGTAGACGGCACCGACGCCTCCTTGGCCGATCTTACTACGGATTTCATAGCGATCTTCTAAACTCATCCTTATTAGGAAGTCTCCCTAATGGGGCGGGGGAATCAAGTTCAGTTATGGACTAATTAGTAAAATCAATTGGAAGAGTGAGAGAGGAGGCGGCGGAGGCTTAGGAGATTTCTTCTATGATTTTGTTCATGGTTTGGCCGTATTCTACGTAGGAGTCGTAGCATTGTTGCCAGTCTGGTTCTTGGCCGTTGGTGGCGTGGAAGACGGTGGCGACGTGGGGCTCGATGGCGAGGCCTCCGTTGTAGCCATCTGCTTTGAGCACGTTGAGGATTTCTCGTACTTTGGCTTGTCCATCACCGGGAAGGGTGTAGGCGGCGGGTTCGCTTTCACCGATGGGGGGATTCGTGCAGTCTTTAATATGGACGTGGATGATGTGTTCTTTGACTTTTTGATAGAATTCTAGGGGGTCTTGCCATGGGAAGCTGCCATCTGCTTGAGGCTTTGAGCGGTCGAGCTGGAAGACGGGGTTGGCCGTGTCAAAAACGAGTTTGAGGCCGGGGACCTCGTCGATAAGGCGGAGGGTGTGGTCGGCGGAGAAACCGCCCCAGTTCATGCAATTTTCGTGGATTGCTTGGAGGCCGGAATCGGCAAAGCGGGTGTGGATTTCACGAAGGCGGCGGAAGCGTTCGGCTTCATGTTGGTCATGGCCCCAAGGTTCTTGAGCGTATGACATGATGCGGATGAGCTTGGTGCCGAGGCGGAGCATGCGGGGGATGGCGCGCTCGATTTCGGAGAGGGTGATGTCGAAGTCGGAGGTGATTTTTTTCCCCCAATTTCCGATGAGGGATCCGAATTCTGGGATGGTGATGCCGGCGTCGTCGAGCTGGTCTGCGACTTGTTCAAATTCCGCTTGGGGGAGCTCGTGGATGTTGGAGCCATTTACGCCACGAGCGGAGATGTGGGTCCAGCCTATTTCCTTGGTGGCTTTGATTTGGGTGCTGAGGTCGTGAGCTGCTTCGTCAGCAAATCCGGTAAGATACATGCAAGTGGTATAGCTTAATTTTGGCGAGAGGTGAAAGGATCGTTTCGGGAAAAATGGATGATGATTGATAAGGTTTTTTGCTCATTTTATGGCTCCCAGCGCTCCTGCTTTTTTTGTTGAGGTAGCGTGCAAGGGGGGGAGGTTGTTTTAGGATTTGCTCGCAGTCTGAGCTAGCGTTAGGATTTCCATCTACTCTTTTGAATCGGAAACTTGCTATCGGAGATGTCCACGGATGTCTTCATTCTTTAAAAACCCTCTTGGCGATGCTTGCTCCAGTTGCGGGCGATACCGTAATCATGTTGGGTGATTATGTGGACCGTGGGCCGGAGAGTCAGGGGGTGATTGATTATCTGCGGAAGTGGCCTTGGGAGGCGAAGTTAATTTTGCTCAAGGGGAATCATGAGATTATCATGGAAGAGGCTTCATTTTCGGCAGAGCACCTGAAGTATTGGTGTGATGTTGGTGGTTTAGAAACGATCGCTTCCTATGATGCTAAATTCACAAATATTCCTGATTCGCATTGGGAATTTATTGCGAATACGCAGCCCTATTATGAGACGAAGAAGGTGATCTATGTGCATGGTGGGGTAGCGCCGAAGAAGGCGATGGCGAGGCAAGATCCTGTAGATCTCGCGTGGCTTCGTTTTTCTAATGCGAAGAAGCATTTCTCGGGCAAGTTGGTGGTGTGCGGGCATACGATTCAGCGTGGAGGAGTGCCCAGTGATAAGGGTCATACGGTCTGTATCGATACTGCTGCGTGTCGAGGTGGCTGGCTAACATGCTTCGAGGCGAAGAGCCGGCGATATTGGCAAGCGAACGAGAAGGGGAAGACTCGAAGGGGAATCTTGAAGCCTAAGAAGGGTGGTAAGAAGCCTAAGATTTCTTCCTAGCGAGGAAGTTGATCGATTGGCTGATTTGGAACCAACAAACGAGCCCGACGAAGAGGGTGGAGGATAGAATTCCGATCGCGATTTGGTGGCTCTGGTTTGTGATATCTACGGGCCATTCTTTAATGCCAAAGTACATGATCAAAGTCACTTGGCTGATGAGAAAAAGGATGGGAAAGAGGAAGAATAAGGGCCTCCAAACCTTGCTCGCGGGCTTGAGCCCGGGATGGGTGGTGACGCTGCGGTTCCAAAGCCGAGCCCAGCCAAAAAGGACAACGAAACACCAGAGAGCATTAAAGACGGGGATGAAGAGGAAGCGGACTGCCTTGCCGCCATCGATGAGGGCGCCAAACATTTTCATCATTTCCCAGGCCCGGTGAAGATAGACCACACTCAGAAAGAGCCAGAAAGTTAAGCCGAGCCCGGCCAGTGAGTAGAAAATCGGTTTGGTGTCTAGGTCAGAGCTTTTCCAAGCGATGTAGAAGAGTCCAGCACTGACGATGAGTGTGAGGAGAAATTGGGGAAAATTTGTCCGGTGTAAATGAGGGAGATAAAGTCCACCAGGTGGGCCATCTGCGATGGTGCGGACTTTTGGGGTGGCGTAGGGATCGTCATCACCGAGATCGGAAGGGGGCGGATCCGTTGGTTTCTTTTTTGGAGCTGGGATGAGCCCCATGATGGATGAGGCAGCTTGCCGAGTCTCGTCACCTTCTTGCCAGACTTGATGGTGGCCGAGCAGTGTTTGATCAATCGCCAATAAGCGAAGATCACGAAAATCCATGGGGCCTTGCTCCGTCCGTCCAATTTCACAATACCACAACGCGGAGCCAGCGGACTTGCGAGGCAGAGCTTGAGAAGAATGATCGCGAGACGGGAGTAAGGCCACAGTGAGGGTGTTTCCTTTTAGAAATGGATGGCGTGACCGTCCGCGTCCAAGGTCGCCTCGTGGATGGCTTCCGCGAGGGTGGGGTGGGCGTGGATGGTGGCGTGGATGTCATCAATGGTCGCCTCTAAAGAGAGCGCGAGCCCCATCTCAGAGATCAGATCAGTGGCATTTTCACCGATGATATGAGCGCCGAGTACCTCACCGTGTTCTTTGCCGAAGAGGAGCTTCACAAAGCCCTCGGTCTCGCCGCTTGCTTGTGCTTTACCGAGCGCCTGGTAAGGGAATTTTCCGACCTTGTAATCGGTGCCTTCTTCTTTCAGTGCGCGCTCGGTTTTTCCAACTGAAGCGACTTCTGGATAGCAGTAGGTGCAGCCGGGGAAGTCGCCGACGCGCTTTACGACGGCATCTTTTACGAACATCCCCTCGACACACTGCATCGCCTCGAAGCTGGCGGTATGGGCGAGCCATGGAGGGCCTGAAATATCTCCGATGGCATAGACACCGGGGATGGAAGTTTGATAGCGGTCATCAATCTGGACCCAGCCGCGATCGGTGAGAGTGGGCTGTTGGCCGCCCGGTAGAACAGGTGAGACGCCGATAGCGACAAGGCAGCAATCTGCGGTGATTTCCTTCGTCCCATTCGAGTTTTCAACCGTGATGGTGACAGATGACCCGTTATCTTTCGTGGCGGTTACTTTTGTATCAGTGAGGCAATTGATCCCCGCTTTCTTATAGCTTTTAGTGATCGCGCTACCTACCTCATCATCTTCTACAGGCAGACAGTTTGGCATCATTTCAACGATCGTCACCTCAGTGCCGAAGGCATTATAAATGTAGCCGAATTCCATTCCGATCGCTCCCGCGCCGATGATCACCATCGATTTGGGCTGCTTTTCCAGAATCATCGCCTCCTTGGAAGAAATTACGGTCGTGCCATTATAAGGCAGCCCGGGGAGCTCGCGCGATTTTGCTCCGGTAGAAATAATGATGTTCTTTGTTTCGAGAATCTCAGTAGAGCCATCTTCTTTTTTCACCTCCACTTTTCCGGATGAGTGCACCGCGCCGAAGCCCTTCACATAGTCCACCTTATTCTTCTTAAAGAGGAACTCAATGCCCCCCGCCAAAGTGCTGGAGACCTTACGAGAACGCCCCACCACCTTTGACCAATCATAGCTCAGATTATCGAAGCTCAGGCCAAATTTCCCAGCATCGTGCTTCATCTGGTGGTAAAGATGGGCATTTTTCAAAAGGGCCTTAGTGGGAATACATCCCCAGTTTAGACAAGTTCCCCCTGCGCGTTCGACTTCTACGCAGGCTACCTTTTTCCCTAATTGACCAGCACGGATCGCCGCGACGTATCCGCCTGGCCCCCCTCCGATAACGACAAGATCGTAAGACATGGGGGGACGGTGGAGAGTCGGCCAAAAAAATCAAGATCGAACCGCCTCGTGTCTTTTCTCCTACGTTCATCTTTGCTTTTTCTTGCCTTTCCCGATTTCTGAAATCGGACAAAGCTCCCCCCGTGGCGGATGACAAAAAGAAACGACCGAGGAGAAAGCACCAGCCCATGGGCTTAGACATCATTCACGAGGACCGTGACATCATTGTCGTGAATAAGGCCGCCGGGCTTCTCACCATGGGCACTGGGCGGGATGGCGGGCGCACTGCCCACGCCGCGCTCGATGACTACGTAAAAAAAGGAAACTATAAATCCCATGAGCGTATCTTCATCGTCCATCGCCTGGATCGTGATACCTCTGGCGCCCTCGTCTTCGCTCGTAGTGAAAAAGCCAAGCTCACCTTACAGAAAAATTGGGAGCAAGCCGAGAAGACTTACCTCGCCTTTGTCGAAGGTCACCCAGATCCTCCCTCTGGCACCATTCAGACTTATCTCGCCGAGAATGAGGCCCGCCGCGTCTTCTCCACCAGTGACAAGAGAAAGGGTAAGCTCTCCACCACGAAATACCGCACCATCAAAGAAGTCGGAAAGCGTAGCCTCCTAGAAATCACCCTCCTCACTGGGCGTAAAAATCAAATCCGTGTCCACCTCGCTGACAAAGGCTGGCCGATCGTCGGGGATAGTAAATATGGCCAGAAAATTCGGGATAACAAACGCCTCGCCCTCCACTCTCACATCCTCAGCTTTGATCATCCTTACAGCGGGGAGCGCATGACTTTTAAGTCACCTGCACCAGCGACTTTTCATAAAATGGCCGCCGCTCCAGAACCCGAGCCACCAAAGGCAGAAAAAAAGAATGAGGGGAAATCGACCTCCCCGCAGCGTGGTAAAACGCCCAAAAAACGCCCCCTTCGTCTTGACCAAAAACGGAAGAAAAAATGACCTCCTGGTCCACTCGCCTCCTCGCCCCCTTTCAGCGTCAAACCTCCTCTGGCCGCTATCTTCCGGAGATCGATGGCCTCCGCTGCCTTGCCGTATTTCTCGTCGTCCTATTCCACTCGCACGGGTTCTTCACGAGCGGGAATGAGCCTAGTACCGTCCCCGAGCTCCTCGCCGCAGGCCCCAGCGAGGGGCTGAAGCATATCCCGCACGCCATGATCGGCCGCGGCTGGTTTGGCGTGCAGATTTTTTTCCTCATCTCGGGCCTCGTCCTAGCCCTCCCATACGCAGCCCACTACCTCCATGGCGAGGAAAGACCGCTCGTGAAAAAATACTTCAAGCGCCGCCTAATCCGCATCGAGATTCCCTACATCATCGCGCTCACCTTCTTCTACATCCTCTCTTTTACCCTCTACCAAAATGGCTTCATGCAGCGCCTCCCGAACTACGCCGTGGGCCTCATCTACGCCCACGGCCTCGTCTATGACGGCCAGCATAACCCACTCCTCTTCGTCGCTTGGACTCTCGAAATCGAAGTGCAGTTCTACCTTCTCGTTCCACTCCTTTGTCGCATCTTTGCGCTTCCAAAAATCCCCCGCCGAGCACTCCTCATCATAGGCATCCTCAGCATTGATCAGCTCTTCGGCGGCTCCTTCCCCGCCTTGAACGACTCCATCCTCCAGCAGAGCGTCTTCCGCCAGCTTAACTGGTTCCTCCCCGGCCTTCTCCTCGCCGATCTCTACCTCTCGCCTGGCCTTTGTCGCATTCGCGATGCCGGTGGCACCCGCTGGGCAGACCTCCTCGGCATCCCCGCTTGGCTCGCCGTCTTCACCCTTATTGACTTCCACTTCAGCCTTAGTCCGCGCCCCTTCGTCCTACTTGCTGCCTTCTGGTGCATCCTTGCCGGGCCCACCCTTGGGCGCATTTTCCGTAACCGCTGGCTCACCGCCATTGGTATGATGTGCTACACCATCTACCTCTTTCATAACTTCTTCATCCACACCTTCTTCGGGCCCCATATCATCCGCCCCCTTCAGCCCTACCTTGAAGGGAATTGGCCTCTCGCCGCCATCTTTATCTGCGCCATGGCCGTCATCATCATCATCCTTTGCGGCTTCATTTATCTCCTCGTTGAGAGGCCCTTCGCGCGCGGGAAGCTTCCTTGGAAAAAAGCACCTCCTGCTTCCTAAAGCCCCCATCTTCGTGTATCTCTCACACCTTCTCTCATGAAAAAAGCCCAAGTCATCGACCACCAGCGTATCGAAAACGCGGTCAAAGAAATCCTCATCGCGATCGGAGAAGACCCCTTACGCGATGGCCTCCTAGACACCCCCGCTCGCGTGGCCCGAATGTATGGTGAAATTTGTAGTGGACTTCAGGAAGAACCCGCCGACCACCTTGATAAAACCTTCGCCGTCGAGCATGACGAGATCATCGTCGTCCGGGACATCTCTTTTTACTCCATCTGTGAGCACCACCTCATCCCCTTCTTTGGCAAAGCACACCTCGCCTACCTTCCCGAAAGTGATGGCCGCATCACCGGACTCTCAAAGCTCGCGCGCCTTGTCGATGGCTTCGCACGCCGCCCCCAAGTTCAAGAGCGCCTCACTGGCGACATCGCGAACGCCATTCAGGAAAAACTCGCCCCTCGTGGTGCCGCCGTCATCCTAGAAGCAGAACACCTCTGCATGTCGATGCGCGGCATTCGCAAACCCGGTGCACGCACCGTCACCTCCTCCATGCGTGGGATCTTCCGCCAAAATGCCGCCTCCCGTGAAGAAGTTCTAAAACTCATCACCGCCACCCGCTAGGCATAACGCCACCCAGAAATCGCCCTTCCGGCGCGCTTAGCGGATGAAGCGCTGCGCCACCAGGCTGATAAACGCCCCAGTCACAAAACCTCCAATGTGCGCCCCGTATGCGATCCCTTGCCCGTTTCCGAGCACTCCTAGAAAATCGAGAATGATCCCCACCACCCCTGCCGCCGCCAGTTCAGCAGAATGAACGGGGCGGGCGAGTGGCCAGACCTCAGCCTCTGGCCGTTCTTTCTGCACTGCGAGGCCGAAGTAAAAGCCCTCCAGCCCCATCAGCCCGCCACTCGCGCCCAGCACTGGAATCATACTATCGGGCTTCAGCATAATCTGCCCGATGGATCCGCCGATCGCCGTCAGCACGAAAACCAGCAGCAGCCAGCGCCAACCGCAGAGTTCAAAAACCACCACACCAAAAATCCACAAAAAGAGGAGGTTTCCCAGAAGATGCGCCCCGTCTCCATGTAAAAATGCCGCGCTCAGAGTGCTGAAAAGACACGCGAAGCTTTGCCAAAAACCATCATGGAAGGTCCCACTGCGTAACTCCTCCCAAGCTCCCGTCACCTCGGCGGGAATCATCATCCAAGCTCCCAGATCATGCACCCAGTCGATCACTGAAATCAAGGTGATCACTCCCAGCAGAAGTAAAACTGGGAGGCGATTTCTCAGCGCATCATCAAGCATGCGGACAGGGGCTTGTGGATTGCTCCGCGTCTTCTGGCTGGTTTCTCAGAAAATCCGCCACCTGAGAGAAAAACTGCATGATCGATGCTCGGATCCCCGGATCTGCGATGACCTCATCTGCCGCCGCGCCCATAAGCTGCACCCAGCGATCCCGCTCAGCCACCCCGATTTTGAAAGGGAGGTGCCGCCCTCTTAAGCGTGGGTGTCCCCGCTTCTCCAAATACCTCTGATCAGCTCCAAAGCGGAAGAGTAAAAAATCCCGCAAGCGCTCCTCCGCACCCGCCCAATCTCCCTCAGGATACATCGGGCCGATCAGATCATCCTCTCGCACCCCTGCATAAAATACCCGCGTAAGCTCAGCAAAGCCTGCCTCGCCCAAAGTCGCATAAATTAATTCCTCATCCATCGTCACGTTCCACTCCTAGCTTGGCGCGCTCTTTCCTTAAAATCAAGGATTGCCGCCCTGCTATCGATTAGCCATTCTTTAACTTCAATCGTCATGAGTGATTCCATTTCTTTTACTCCTCCAGAGCCCGCCGAGTTCACCAAACTTCTGAACGGTTATGAGGTAGATTTGCTAATCGCAAAAGGCGGAATGGGGGCCGTCTATCGAGCGACTCAGATTTCGCTCGATCGGGAAGTCGCCATCAAACTGCTCCCCGAGGAACTGAGTGGGCCAGAATTCCGCGATCAATTTAAGGCAGAAGCGCGCGCCATGGCTAAGCTGAACCACCCGAACCTCATCGGCATCTATGACTTTGGTGAAGCCAATGGCATGCCCTACATCGTCATGGAATACATCGGAGGTAAGTCGCTTTACTACTCCATCTACGGCAAAGCGATTGACCAAACCACCGCCGTAGAAATCATCACCGCCATCTGTAATGGCCTCAGCGCTGCTCATGAAGCAGGCATCATCCATCGAGACATCAAACCCGCCAACATCCTCCTAGATACCAAGGCGAATCCCAAAATTGGCGACTTTGGACTCGCCTCCTCGATCGATGGCGATAGCGAAGAAGGAATCGCTTACGGCACCCCCGGCTATGCCGCCCCAGAAATCTACCATGATCAATCTAAGCTCGGAGTGACCTCAGACATCTATGCCGTCGGAGTGATTCTCTATGAGCTTCTGACCGGTCAACTCCCAGGAACTCCAGCAAGCCCACCCTCCACGCTCGTCAGCTGTGATCCTCGCCTTGACGCCATTTTCAAAAAATCCACTCGCCGGAATCCCGAGCTGCGTTACCAAAGCGCGCGGGAACTCGCAAAGGACCTCCAAGAGATTCTCCCCAGCTTGGGTAAGGGGGCTACGGCAGGAGCGGCAAAGCCCACCCTTAAGACCAGCGTGAAAACACAGAGCACGCCAGGAATTGCCCCCTCCCAGCCCAAGCTCGTCCCCTTGAAAAAGGACCAGTCTCCACCCGCCTCGAAACCGAAGCTCGTGCCCATGCCCGCAGGCGGGCCACCAGCAGCCAAAAGAGTCAAAGACACCAAAGACACCAAAGGCGAGAAGCCAGCAAAGCCCTCAAAATCAGCGGCGAAAAACACCGCCCATGCCCCCAGCGCTGGAGCCCCCCACGAGGCTGAGACAGAAGCCGCTCCCGCTCCCGCCCCCGTCATTGTAGAAACAGGGAGTAACTGGCCCATCATCCGGAACCTCCTCATCATCGCTTGTTTGGTCCCCGCCATCATCTTCACCTGGGGCCTTTATGAAAAGAAGCAGGAGAAGCGTAAGCTCGAGCGTGATGCGCAGAAACTCGAGGAACGGAATAAAGAAATCGAACGCGCCGCCCAGCAAGACGCGGCCCGCGCTGCCAAAGCCGAAAAGGAGCTCATCGCCGCTCAGGAAAAAGCTCGCCGGGACCAGTTTGAAAAAGAACGTCAAGCTGCCGCCGCTCGTGAAGAGGCAAAGACTCCCAGCGAGAGGCTGGAGGCCTTACGCGCTAAACTCTTCAGCGGAAGGCGGGATGAATTCCCGCGCGGGAGCATCGACCGCAGCACTCACCACCTCTTCTTCATCGATCGCGCTATGACCTGGAGCGAGGCCTCTGAATTTGCCGAGCGTCACGGAGCTCACCTTGCCACCCCATCGAGCCAATCCGAGATTGACGCCATCGCCGCTCGGATGAGCGGGGAATATCAGCAGGTTTGGATCGGCGGCGGAGCCACCAGTCATACCGATTGGGGCTGGGTAAATGGTGACTCATGGACCTTTCGGAAACCTAGCAACACCCTCGGATCATGCGCGGTGCTCACTGAAAACAGCGTGATCAAAGCACGCCCCAACGCAGAAAAAAACCCCTTCGTCATCCAGTGGTCCTATGATGGCTCTAATGCAGGCGCGGTGGAGGAACAGCTCTCACGCCTCGTCGCCACCTTAGATAGCCCCAGCCCCGCTTGGCCCCCCAGCAGCGTCTTCCATGAAAACCGCGTCTTCCTCCTCGTCTATAAATCAGTCTCCTGGGATGAAGCGGAGCTCATCGCTAGCAGTGCAGATGGCCACCTCGCCGTGGTCTCACAAGCTCTCGAGGGACTCTTCATCCGTGACTACCTCCAAAGCGCGCTCCCCTCACAACAGTCCGCCTGGCTCGGCGCTTCCCTGATCAAAGGCGCATGGACCTGGGAAACCGGAGAACCCTGGAAAAAAGCCGCATGGGCTCCTAATTCCCCAGATGGCGGCCCCCGCGATACCGCCCTGCGCTTCCTAAATGCCCCAGATGCCGCCGGCTGGGATGATGCCCAGCCCAGCGCCGGAAATGCCCAAGCCTTTCTCATCGAGTGGAGTAGTGATGCCGCCTCTAATGTCCCTAGCGGGCAAGCCGTGACCGCCGGGAATGAGGAACTTCAAAAATTACAAAACATTGGCCAGCGCCTCGTGAACAAAGAAGTGGAAGCCTATCAAAAAACCCTCGCCGGGAATCGTGACCAGTTTCTCTTCTTCGTGGGTCAATGGTATCGCCTCCTTACGAAGAATCAAAAAGAGAGCCTAGAGGCTTGGTATCTCAGCTTTGAAGATGCCCTCCCCGCCGATGGTGACCTCCTCCAAGAAATCAACACCGCGAGCTACCCCCCGAGAGTGAAGGAAGAATTTGATAAAGCTCGTAATCGTCAAGAGCGCAAGAAAGAAGCCTTCGATAAAATGCTCACAGCCCTCCGCCAGAACTACCTTAAGAAACTCCTCACAATGCGCGACCGCTATGAAAAAGATGGCCTCAAGGTCCAGATCGCAGGCATTGATGCTGAGATTCAGGCCATTGGCCAAGATGGAAAAAGCTTCCTCGAGCACTTCTCTAATTAGTTCACATCTCTTTAAGTTAAAGATTGACCATTACAAACTAGCCTCATTTTACACCGATTATTCTTGTAGATTGGCTAAGAACATGAGGTAGAGTCAGCGCGTAACAACGAACATACCCCATCTAATGAAACTTACTAAAACAATCCTACTGTCAGCCCTTAGCGCCTTCGCCTTCCTCGCCACTTCATGTGACAAAGCGAAAGAGACCGTCGAGAAGGCAGGTGACACTGTCAAAGAAGGCGCCGCTGCTGCCGGTGATAAAATGAAAGAAGGCGCTGCCGCTGCTGGTGATGCTGTCAAAGACGGCGCTGCCGCCGCTGGTGACAAAATGAAAGAAGGAGTCGCCGCTGCCGGTGATGCCGTCAAGGAGACCGCTGCCGCCGCTGGTGACAAGATGAAAGAAGGAGTCGCCGCTGCCGGAGATGCCGTCAAGGACACCGCCGCCGCCGCTGGTGACAAGATGAAAGAAGGAGTCGCCGCTGCCGGAGATGCCGTCAAGGACACTGCCGCCGCCGCTGGTGACAAGATGAAAGAAGGAGTCGCCGCTGCCGGAGATGCCGTCAAGGACACTGCCGCCGCCGCTGGTGACAAAATGAAAGAAGGTGCCGCCGCTGCTGGTGATGCCGTCA
>CALDZJ010000050.1 GCA_937944055.1 uncultured Verrucomicrobiales bacterium
TAGCGGAGATGTCAGATTTGGAGAAGCTGGATTGTTTGACGGGGAAGATGTTGGGCGGAATTGCTTTGAAGGCGCCGAATTTTGGACAAGGAAAGAGGCGGCGTTTTGTCTTTGAGGACCGTTCTTGCTGCTACCATGTGATGTCACGGGTGGCGGGAGGCGATTTGTTGTTCGGTGAGGTGGAGAAGGAGGCTTTCCGGAAGTTGATGCGAAGAATGGAGCGTTTTTCTGGGGTGGAGGTGTTGACTTATGCGGTGATGGGGAATCATTTCCACCTTTTGATCCGAGTGCCGAAGCGGGAGGAGTTTTTAGTGAAGTTTGAGAAGGGGACTGCGATTGAGCGGGAGGAGCGCTTGTTCGATCATTTGAAGCTGCTTTATTCGCGGGCTTATTTGGCCCAGTTGGAGACAGAGTTAGGGGAGATGAAGAAGCGGGGAATGGATGAGCTCTATGAGAAGACGATTCAGGGATATTTGGAGCGGCTGTGTAGTCTGAAGCATTTCATGAAGGAGTTGAAGGAGCGCTTTAGCCGTTGGTTTAATAAACGGCACGAGCGGCGGGGAACTCTGTGGCAGGAGAGGTATCGGAGTGTTTTGGTGGAGGACGGAGAGGCCTTGCAGACGATGGCGGCTTACATTGATCTGAATCCTTTGCGGGCGGGTTTGGTGGAGGATCCGAAGGATTACCGCTGGTGCGGTTACGCGGAGGCGGTGGGTGGAAGCAAGCGCGCACGTAAGGGGCTGTGCCGGGTGATGGAGGCGGCACAGGATTCGTGGGGGAAGCTTGCGGGAGCGAGGTATCGACGTCTTTTGTTGAGCGCAGGAATGGAGCGGGCGGAGAAAGAAGGGGCGGAGACAGGAGGGGCTGCTTCTGATGAAGGGGCTGCGTCGAAGGGGGCTGCGTCGAAGGGAGCTGCGTCGAAGGGGGGCTTTGACCGGAAGGAGGCTTTGCGGAAGTTGGCGACTGGGGAGGATTTGTCGCGAGCGGAATTACTGCGTTGTCGGGTGAGGTATTTTAGTGAGGGCTTGATCTTGGGGTCACGAGATTTTGTGGAGAGGGCTTTGGCGAAGAAGCGGGAGTGGTTTGGAGAGAAAGGCAGGAAGATGCGGCCAATCCAAGCAGACAACTACGATCTCTATTCGATGAAGTAGAGGAGGGGTCTGTTTGCGAGCGCGTGCCTTGGTTTAGGGGAAGAGTCCGCGCGTTTTTTTAACTTTGGCGACGGCTTCGATCCCGGTAGCTAGCGCTCCGAGGCGATGAGCGCATTTGTGTTCACCACAGAAGAGGAGGAGATTTTCAAAGGCTTCATTTAATTTTGTTTCGAGCTTGGTGAGGACTTCGGTTTTGGTCCAGCTGAAGCGTTGGAGGTTTTGAACCCACTCGAAGTAGCTCACGGTGACGCCGCCAGCATTACAGAGAATGTCGGGGATGACGAAGATGTCTCCTCGCGCCTCAATGATGGCATCAGCCTCAGGGGTGGTAGGGCCGTTTGCGGCTTCAGCGAGAATTTTGCATTTAAGCTGGCTGGCATTGTCCTTGGTGATGACTCGTTCGAGCGCAGCCGGAGCTAGGACATCGCATTCCTGAAGGAGCATTTTATCTGGATCGATCTTATCGGCACCCGTGAAGCCTGCAATGCCGCCGGACTCTGCAACATGGTTTTGAAGTGCATTTAGATCGATGCCATCTCCATTCCAAATGGCACCTGTAATGTCGGAGACGCCGGTGATCTTCATACCGTATGAGGCCATGGTGCTAGCGGCGTATGACCCGACATTTCCGAAGCCTTGGATGATGGCGGTGGCACCTGCCACAGGGAGGTCGAGTTTGTTTAGGGCGCGGGAGGCCAAGAAGGCGACTCCGTGGCCTGTTGCTTGGGTCCTTCCTTCGCTGCCTTGGAGTTCAACCGGTTTTCCGGTGATGATCTCTGGGACGAAGCGCCCTTCCCGCGTGGAGTAGGTATCGAGAATCCACGCCATATGCTGGGGGGTGGTCCCGACGTCTGGAGCCATCACGTCAATTTCTGGCCCGATAAATGTGCTGATTTCTTCAGCGAAGCGGCGAGTGAGGCGTTCTTGCTCGGCCATGCTCAGTTTACGGGGATCACAGGTGATGCCACCTTTCCCGCCTCCATATGGGAGGCCCATGAGGGCGCATTTCCAATTCATCCACATGGCCAAAGCTGCCACTTCACCGACATTAACGTTGGGATGAAAGCGGAGGCCTCCTTTCACGGGTCCACGGGAGAGATGGTGCTGCACGCGATGGCCGAAGAAAATTTCCATACGGCCATCATCCATTGTGACAGGCAGGCTGACTGTGATGATGCGCTTAGGCCATTTGCAACGCTCACGAACCCGCTCGTCGAGATTTAGGAAATCGGCAACGCGGTCAAATTGCCCTGCAGCCATACCGAAGACTGGATCTTTAAGGAGTTCCTCTTTCATGAGGAGGCGAAGCTATACATAGAACGATCATTTCAAAACTCAAATTCCTCCCACCTGTGTGGGAACTTCCCTCACTTGACAGATCGAGCTTCCACGACAAGCTCCTCATTGTGCCTACAGAACCGATCGTCACAACTGGTGAGGTGTTAAAAATATTTAGCGACCGCGCTTATCAAGTCGCCCTCCCGAATGGGAAGAAGGTGATCGCGCATCCCGCGAAGAGCATGAACGCTCGTAAGGATGAGATCGTTCCCGGGGCTAAGGTCGGTCTTGAAATGACCCCTTTCGATTTCGAAAAGGCCCGTATTGCCAAGCTTCTCTAACTCATTTTTCTTTTCCTTAAGTCTCCATGCCTCGTCACTTCATCATCGGTACTGCCGGACATATCGACCACGGAAAATCAACCTTGGTTCAGACACTCACGGGCACGAATCCTGATCGTTTGCCGGAGGAGAAGGATCGCGGCGTGACGATTGAGCTCGGCTTCGCGCACTTCTCACTGCCGATCCCGGAGACCACGAGCGAGACGTTCGAGATCGGAGTGGTCGATGTGCCAGGCCACGCGGATTTCGTGAATAATATGGTGGCTGGGGTGGGCTCGATCGATCTCGCGATCTTTATCGTAGCGGCCGATGATTCATGGATGCCACAATCCGAGGAGCATTTACAAATTCTCACCTATCTCGGGATTCAGAATTTTATTGTGGCCTTGACCAAGGCGGACCTCGTGGAGGATTTAGATTTTGTCACCGAGATTCTGGCGGATGATTTACAAGGGACGGCGTTGGAGGGTGCGCCGATTGTCCCAGTTTCAGCGCCTACTGGCTACGGTATGGATGAGTTAAAAGAGACGATCACTCAGATTCTCCACGCTGCACCATCTCCGCGTGATTTTGGGCAGGCCCGCCTTGCCGTGGATCGTGCTTTTTCTCCTAAGGGGGTGGGCACGGTGGTGACTGGGACTTTGACCGGGGGAGAGCTAGCGCTGGGTGCGCAGCTCACCGCCTTTCCATCTGGTTTAAAAACTCATGTGCGCTCAATCCAGAATCATAGTGCCTCTCTTGAAAGAGCGGTTCCGGGAATGCGGACTGCCTTAAATTTACCGGATCTCCCCTTGAGCGCGAAGGGGAAGAAGGGAGTCTCACGTGGGCATCTCTTGGTCGGGGGAGCGGCGGGTGCGGCCAGTCTAGAAATCGATGTCGAGTTGACGCGAGCTGCGCGCCCCATTCCCGGCCAGAAGGGGACCCAGCGGCCTTTAAAATCGAATCATCGGATCTTCGTGCACCATGGTTCCGGCCGTACTCAGGCGCGCGTTCTTTTTCCCGAAGAGATCGTTTTAAATCCGGGTGATCGCTCGATCGCGCAGTTACGTTTTGATGAGCCAATTCATGCTCTCGCGGGTGAGCGTCTCGTCATCCGAGAGCTCTCTGGCGAGGCCACCTTGGCTGGGGCGGTCGTTTTAGATCCTCATCCCACTCGGCGTCAGTTTCGCTCAGAGCAGCGGCAGGGTTTTTTAATGGCGAGGGCAGAAGCGCCGCATGATCTTTTACTCCTGCTGCGGACGCACCTAGAGCGGGACCACTTCGTGACAGGGATGGAGCTGACGCAATCTCTCCCTTTCTCACCAGCGGAGATTAAATCCGGTCTTAAAAAGCTGACGAAGGCGAATGAGATCTTCGCCCTAGGGGATAAGTATTTCACCCACGCAGAATACTGGAAAGAGCTGCTTAAAAAGGCATCCAAGGCTGTGCAAGATTACCACGCCAGCCATCCTGATCATGTTGGAATGGCCACTGATATTCTTAAAAAACATCTCGGCACAGCTCCGAGCGTTGCGGGGCTTTTTGATACTCTTCTGGGAGAACTTGGAGGGAAGAATTTTAAAATTTCAGACAATACAATCTGTCATAATTCTCACTCCTTAGAGCTTCCGGCAGAGTTAGAGGCAGCGGCAGCAGAGATCTTAAAAACCCTAAAGGAGAGTGGGCTGGCGCCTCCTTTACCGGGCGATTTACAAGCGACGCCGAGTCACCAAGCGGCTTATAAATTTCTAGCCCGGACGCGCCAAATCATCCCCTTGGATCCCAAGGTGACTCTGGGCAGTGAGGTCTTCCAAAAAACGATCGATGAAGTACGAAGCTTCATAGAAAAGAGCGGACAAGCGACTGCCTCGGAGCTGCGCCAACATCTTGAAACTTCGCGGAAAGTGATCATGCCGCTCCTTGAGAGACTTGATCGAGACGGGGTGACGAGGCGAGAGGGAGACTACCGGACTCTCGTTTGAGGTGACTCGTGGGGCTCTCTCGCGGACTCCGTGCTAGAGGGTTTTTTTCGTTGGGAGGATGGCTCTGGAGAAGAGGAGGCCTGCGGTGAGGGAGACGAAGACCATGAGGGCGGTGCTTCCGCTTTGGCCGGGGAGGATGCTCTCGCCAGAGACCCATTGGTTTAGGATGGAGAAGACCTTACTTCCGGGAACTAGGACGAGGATGCCAGAGGTGATGAGAACGGAACTGGGGCCACGAGTGATTCTGGAGAAGAGATTGGCAAAGAGTCCGGTGGCGAGTGAGCCGAGAAAAACTCCGGCAAAGATCCCGAAGTAGCTCTCGCCAAGCGCCGCAAAAGAGTAGGCGATGATGATGGAGAGGATGCCCCAAGCGATCTTGTGGAAGGGAAGCTTTAGCGCGATGCTGAGCGAGAGAGCGAGGCCAAGGAGGGCGGGCCACACGCGCCATTCCGGGAGATCTGGCTGGGCTTCCACATGGGCGAGGACCTGGGGCACCGAGTCGAAGAAAAATCGGGTCAGGGCGATGCCGCTGGCTGCTCCAAAGAAGAGCTTGAGGAGAATCATGAAGGCATCTACGAGGCGAGAGCAGCCAGAGATGAGATGGCCGGCTGAAATCTCAATCAGGGAGACGGTGAAGGCGAGGCCGGGCACGAAGATGATGATGGAGGATAGGACGATGAGCGGAGGATTCACCGGTAAGCCCGCGGCGGCGACGAGGCTAGCGAGCAGGCCGGAGGTGAGGGCACCAAGAATGATGGACACAGGACGCCAGCGGGGGGTTGATGAGGTCTGCCGGACGATGAGGAAGATGATGAGAGAGAGAAAGGGGGCGACTACCGCATCAAGCGGATTCGCTGAGAGGAGAATTGCAAAGCATGCCCCTACTAGAAACCAAGAGGCGGAATCAATGGGGAGGGAATATTGAGGAGGGGACTCATTGATGAGTTTGAGCTTTGCGAGGCCATCGTGGAAGCTGAGTTTCTCCATCTCGATGTTCTCGACGAGTCGATCAATTTCCCAGAGGCGGCCTAGGTGATAGTCGCCGGGTTCTACCCGCTCGATGTGTAGGAACTGATCGAGTTCATCGTCCTCCCAAAAGGCGCAGGTGAAGGTGGTGGGGCTTACGAGAAAATTCCCCTGAAGACCGAGCATCTTGGTGACATTGTCAAGGTGTCGCTCGATGCGCTCGCTCGTTGCGCCGCATTCATGCAAGGCACGTCCCAGCTTGATGACGAAGCGGGTGCGCTGGCGGAAGGAGTCAGTGGGGGGAGGCATGCTTTTGTTTGTTGCTTTGAGGAGGCCTAGGTGATGGAGGCAGTTTAGATGTAGTTTAGATACGGCCGTGGCGATGGATGGTTTCGCTGATTGATTGCTCGTGCAGATAGTGGAGGAGTTCTAGGCGACCATTCGGGAGGGCTTGGGCTGGCAGGGTCTTAGCGAGTGGATGCGAAGAGTGACTGACGATTTTGGTCCCCACCGTGGCAGCAGCGATTTTTTGAAGTAATGAGGGCTGCGCCGAGATGACCTCGGGGGCGATTTTGTAGCGGAAATGGTTCGTTTCGCCGAGGAGATTTGAGGGATCATGTTCTTTTGAAAATTCCTCACGCCACCAGTAGGCGTAGCTACGGGCTGCGGCGAGCACTTGGGGATCGTCGCCGAGGAGGGCGAGAACTTCCGGACGGGGTTCGGCTTGTTTTTCTGGAGTGCCGTGAGGCTGCCATTTGGAGAACTGGCTGAGGTAATTTGGACCGCCTGCTTTTGCGCCCGGGCCGACGCAGGAACGTTTCCAGCCGCCGAAGGGTTGGCGGCGGACGATCGCTCCGGTGATGGGGCGATTAATGTAGGCGTTTCCGACTTCGACCGCTTCCCGCCATTGGGAAATTTCTTCTGGATCGAGTGAGTGGATGCCGCCGGTGAGGCCAAAGTCTGAGGAGTTCTGAATGTGCAGTGCTTCCTCTAAATCGGTGACTCGGATGAGTGAGAGAACGGGGCCAAAGAGCTCTGTTTGGTGAATCCATGATCCGGCTTGGACTCCGAGGCGGATCCCGGGAGACCAGAGACGGGGGCTGATTTGGCGAGGTTCGAGCAGCCAGCTTTGGCCTTCATCGAGCTGGGTGAGGCCGCGGAGGAGGTCTGGCGAGGGCTCTTGAATGAGGGGGGTGACGATGGCGGCGGGATCGGTGGCCTCGCCTACTGGGAGGGAGGCGGCGGCATCGCGGAGCTGGCTCATGAAGAGGTCGTGATCGTAGAGGTCTGCCTCGATGAGGGCGAGGGAGGCGGCGGAGCATTTTTGACCGGCATGGCCGAAGGCGGATTTGACGAGGTCCTTGATGGCGAGGTCTGGATCTGCGGCGGCGGTGATGATGAGGGCGTTTTTACCGGAGGTTTCGGCGAAGAGTTGGAGCTCTGGATTCCAGCTTTTAAAGAGATCTGCGGTGAGTGAGGAACCTGTGAGGATAATGCCGTGAATTTGATCTGAGGAGACGAGTGCCTGGCCGACTTTATTATCAGGGCAGGGGAGGAACTGGAGGGCGTGGCGGGGGATGCCAGCGTCCCAGAGGCAGGTGACCATTTCCCAGCCAGTCTGGATGACTTCTGGGGCGGGTTTCATGATGACGGAGTTTCCGGCTGCGAGGGCCGCAAGGATGCCGCCGCAGGGGATGGCGCAGGGGAAATTCCATGGAGGGGTGACTAGGATGGTGCCGAGGGGGCTGGGGGAGCTTCCATCAAGAAAAGCGGGGTCTAAAGTACGATCTGCGTAGTAGTTGGCAAAGTCAACGGCTTCAGAGACCTCCACATCAGATTCGAAGGGGCGTTTATCAGCATCGAGCCGCATGCAGGCGATGAGGGAGCCGCGTGCGGCTTCTAGGGTGTGTGCGGCGCGGCGCAGGAGGCGAGCACGTTCTGCGGGGCTGGTGTTTTTCCAAGAAGAATCTGCGGCGCTTTGGAGGGCCGAGTGAACGGCGGCGAGATCGGCGAGGGGCGGTGGATTAGTGGGGGTGTAGTGGCGGATGGCTTGGTCTAGCCAGTGGCGATTGGCGGGGAGGATCCAATCGGTCTCAGGGGAGTTCTGGAATGGCAAGGGCTCGCTGTGAGGGGAGGGGCTAGGGTGCTTACGATCTTGGCGGCGATTAGGGCCAGCGTGCACGCTGGGGATGCGGTGGCAGGCTTCGCGGAAGCGGGCTTCTTGTTCCTGAAAGGCGGCATCGCCGGGCTGCATAGAGAAGACGTGTGCGAGGAAGTTCTCCGGTGAGGTGTTTTCATCGAGCCGGCGGACGAGGTAGGCGATGGCGGAGTGGAAATTTTCTTTTTTTACGATGGGGGCGTAGAAGAGGACGGGGGAGCCTTGTGTTTCCAGCGCGCGGGCGTGCTCATTGGCCATGCCTTCGAGCATTTCTAGTTCGACTCGGTCTGCGACGCCATTTTGTTGGCGCAGGAGGAGGGCGTATGCGATGTCGAAGAGGTTGTGAGAGGCGACGCCGATGCGGACGTGTTTGGCATTCTCGGCTTGCATCGCGAAGTGGAGCAGCCGCTTGTAGTTGGCATCGACATCTATTTTGTCTTGGTAGGGGGCTTGGGGCCAGTGGTGCTGGGAGGCTTCGATTTTTTCCATTGCGAGATTGGCTCCTTTGACGATGCGGATTTTTATCTCGGTGCTGCGTTTCTTGGCCCAGGCGGTGAGGTCTTCTAGGGCGGCCAGGGAGTCTGGAAGGTAGGCTTGAAGGACGATGCCTGCTGTGGTTTCTTGAAATTCTGGTTCATCAAGGGTGCGTTTGAAGGCCTCGCAGGTGAGCTCTAGATCACGGTATTCCTCCATATCGAGGTTGATGAATTTTCCACTGCGGTAGAGGAGGCGGAGGCGTGACTGGATGGCGGCGAGGGTGCCTTCTTGATCGAGAAGATTAATCTGGGAGAAGATGGCGGAGATTTTAACGGAGAGGTAGGTGCATTCAGGTTTGGCAAGGAGGGCGAGGTTTTGCTGGAGGCGGCTTTGGGCTTCTTCTTCGCCGAGGATGGCTTCGCCAAGGAGGTTGAGGTTTACTTTGGACCGCTTGGTGAGGTAGGCGTGGAGGGGTTTTTCTTCTCGGGCGAGGATGACGCGCTGGCTGTCTTTGCGAATTTGTGCGGTGACGGCGGGCATGACGATGGAGGGAAAAAAGCGGGAAGCGAGAGCGCCAATGCGCATGAGGGCGCGCTGGTGTGGGCGAAGGTACTGGGGGATGCCGTGCGTCTGGATGAGGCGGCGGAAGGTGGCGGCTTGGGCAGCGGCGGAGGGGGGGCGGAAGACCTCATCGGCGAGGTGGAAGGTGAGTTCCTTACCGGCTGGGTCGGCAAGGAGGCGGGCCATTTTGGCAGCTTCTTTTTTCTCGATGTCTGTGCGAGGGGCGGCGAGGAGTGAGGCCGCAAGTTCACAGGCTTGGTCGACGAGGGTGGGCGAGGCTTGAGGAGACATTTCGAGCTTAGGCTAGCAAAGGAAGGCGGTGTGATCTTGACCGTATGACTGGCGGGGAGGTGGTGGCTTGGTAAAGAGATTGAATGGTGAGGGGGAAGTGGGGCAGTTTCGGGGGGTGATGAATCTTGAGGAGATGAAGTTGGAGATGGTGGAGCGGATCTTCCGGGTGATTCCGGATATTGTTTTTTGTGTGAAGGATGCGCAGCGGGTTTATCGGGCGGCGAATCCAGCCTTTGCGCATCGGCTCGGTCTGAAGTCTGAGGAGGAGGTGATCGGGCGTCGTGCGGAGGAGTTGTTTTCGGCGGAGTTGGCGGTGGTTTACCGGGAGCAAGATGAGGCGGTGCTGCGGCGGGGGGAGGAGTTTACGGATCGGCTGGAGTTAATCTCGAACCGGGAGGGTGAGCTGGGTTGGTATTTAGGGAGCAAGTTTTTACTCCGGGGAGTGGGGGGCGAGGTGGAGGGTTTGGTGTCGATTTCACGGGATTTAGATACGCCGAGTGTGGGGGATTTAAAGATGGCGGGGTTGCAGCGGGTGGTGGAGTGGGTGCATGGGAATTTAGAGGGTGATTTATCGCTGGAGGGCTTGGCGAGGATCGCGGGGATGAAGCCGGGGCAGCTGGAGCGGCGGGTGAAGCGGATTTTTAAGATGAGCGTGGGTCAGTTTGTGCGTAAGGTCCGCATTGATCTTGCGGTGCGTTTGCTCAAGGGGGGTGAGCTAGGGATCGCGGAGATTGCGCTGCGTTGTGGGTATAGCGAGCAGTCGTCGCTGACGCGGCAGTTTAAGGCGGCGGTGGGCTGCCCGCCGGGGGAGTTCCGGAGGCGGATGCTGGCCGAGTGATCTAGTGTCCGAGGATGCTGGCGATGAGTCCGATGAGTCCGCCGCAGACTCCTCCCCAGACGACGAGCCAACCGAGGTGGGCGCGGATCATTTGCTGGATGATTTCTTTGACCATTCGGGGCGTGAGTTCGGTGAGGCGTTTTTCAACGATCAGTTGGACTCGGTCGAGGAGTTCTGAGTGATCACCGGAGCTGGAGAGGAGTTTTTGGAGCTTTTTTTGGAAGTCGGGAGAGGAGGAGATGTCGCTGATGGATTGGCGCATTTTGCTGATGAATTCCGCTTTGATGGGATCGAGCGCGGCAGGTCCTCCGAGGAGGGTGAGGGCGTTGCCGAATTTCGATTCAATGATTGCTTCCTTTAGGGCGTCGAAGGAGGGGGAAAGGTCGATGGAGTCGATGACGGGGGAGAGGTCTAGCGAGGAGTTGGGCTGCTCGTTAAAGAAGCGGGCGACATTTTCTGAGGTGAAAAATTGGCGCATGATGAGGTCTTTGATGCCGTCCTTGAAGTCTTCAAAGCGAGCGGGGATGACGCCGGAGCCGTAGAAGCCGGGGATTTTTTCAAAGAGCATGTGAATGGCGAGCCAGTTGGTGAGAGCGCCGGAGAGGGCGAAAAGGCCGATGCTGAGAAGGGGGCCACGGTAGGGAGGCTCGAGGAGTGATCCGAGGAGGATGAGGAGAATCGCAATCAGGTTTGTGAGGAGGCTCTTATTTAAGAGGCTGCCTGCTGGGGTGGTTTCTGAGGAAGCGCGCACGCTCTTCTTAGAGGGTATTTTTTGCGTTTCTTCGACCATTTTTTTTAGGGAGATGTTTCCTTGATGGCTGGGGCGAATTTTCGGTTCTGCCAGAATTGGAAGAGGACGGCGATGAGTGCGATGAGGGCGCCGAAGAACTCGCGGGTGAGCTCGATCCGAGGATCTGTGGAGGACATGGAGCTTTGAGTCATGCTGAAGGGTTTTTTTCCAAAGAGGTTATCCCAGAGCCCTGGGCCGGAGAGGGCCATTTCGATGAGGCAGGCGAGGAGGGCGAGGATGAAAAATCCGCGTGGAAGCGGGCGGAAATTAAGGAGGATGAAGCCGAGGCCGATGAGGCTGTAAAAGAGGAGCCAGAGGGCGGCGTCGAGCGATGAGGGATGGTGATAAATCCCGGGGTCGACATCGTTATATTGGAAAAAGGCGAAGCAGAAGAAGAGGGCGGCGAGGATGAGGTTGAGGATCTTCATTTCATTGGAATTGATGATTGAGTGATACTTGTGAGAAGTTAATTTCCTTTCCATGTCACGAAAGGTCTTATTTGTCTGTACGGGAAATACTTGCCGGAGCCCGATGGCGGAGGGGATCTTTCGGAAGGCGATGAAGGGGGGGGATTTTCAGGTGGAGTCGGCGGGGGTGGCAGCGCAACCGGGGAGCTCGGCCAGTGCTGAGACGCTGGCGGTGCTAAGGAATCAGGGGATCGAGCTGGGGGATTTCCGGAGTCAGATGGTGAGTGATACGATGTTGGAGGAGGCGGAGGCGGTGTTTTGCATGACGGAGGGGCATTTGGAAATGTTGGAAATGATGCACCCTGATTATGAGGAAAAATATCACCTTGTTTGTGATTTTGTGGAGCTGAATGGGAAGGTGGGGATGGATGTGCCGGACCCGATTGGAATGGGGCGCAAGGCTTACGAAGTGACGTCGGAGGTGCTCAACGGGGCGATCGGAGGGGTCATTGCTTTTTTGGAAAGCCGTGAGGGCGTGAAGTGAGCGCTTGCCATTTCGCTTTTAAGGAGTCAGGGAGAGGGCGACCATATGAGTGCAAATGCCATTCGAATTGCTGTTGGGGCCGATCACGGCGGAGTTGGGTTAAAGAACGCCATCGTGGAGGCTCTAAAGAATGCGGGCCATGAGGTGGTAGATTATGGGACCCACGGGACGGAGTCGGTAGACTATTCGGACTTTGCAAATGAGGCGGCGCGGGCCGTGAATGAGGGGCGCGCGGAGCGTGGGATTTTAGTCTGCACTTCTGGGGTGGGTGTTTGTCTGACGGCGAATCGTTTTCGCGATGTGCGGGGGGCCAATGTCCGCACGGTCGGCGAGGTGAAGCTGGCGCGCGAGCATAATGATGCGAACGTGCTCTGCTTGGGCCAAGCGGTGGTGGAGACTGTGGTGGGCTTGGAGATGGTGCAGGCCTTTTTGGAGACTGACTTCGAGGGTGGCCGCCATGAGGCGCGTCTTCTTAAGGCTTCTGGCTCGCGCCTTGCGATGACGGATTCCGAGGTCTTCGAGGCGATCGTGGGCGAGGAAAAGCGGCAGCGCAGTCATATCGAGCTCATTGCATCTGAGAACTTTTGTAGCCCCGCGGTGATGGAGGCTCAGGGCTCACTTTTGACAAATAAATATGCGGAAGGTTACCCGGGCCGGCGTTGGTATGGAGGGTGTGAGAATGTGGATGTGGTGGAGGAGCTAGCGATTAGCCGCTTGAAAAAACTCTTTGGGGCGGAGCATGTGAATGTGCAGGCGCACTCGGGGAGCCAGGCGAACACGGCGGTTTACTTCGCGGTGCTGCAGCCGGGCGATAAGATCTTAACGATGGATTTGGCCCATGGAGGTCATTTGACTCATGGCCATCCTGCCAATTTCTCTGGTCGCTTGTATGAGGTGACTCATTACGGGGTGACTGCTGAGGATGAGATGATCGATTATGATGCGCTGGAAGCGCAGGCGAAAGAGGTGCAGCCAAAGCTCATTACCTGCGGAGCGAGTGCTTACTCGCGCACCATTGACTTCGAGCGGATGGGTGAGATTGCGCGGGCGGTGGGAGCTTATCTTTTCGTAGATATGGCCCACATTGCGGGCTTGGTTGCGGCGGGAGTGCATCCTAGCCCGGTGCCGCATGCTGACTTCGTGACTTCCACGACTCACAAATCACTGCGCGGGCCGCGTGGCGGGGTGATTCTGTGTCGGGAAAAATACGCCAAAAAGATCGATGGGCGAGTGTTCCCTGGAGTGCAAGGTGGCCCGCTCATGCATGTCATCGCGGCTAAGGCTGTCTGCTTTGGCGAGGCGTTGAAGCCTTGCTTTAAGGAGTATCAAACTCAGGTCATTAAGAATGCTCAGGCGATGTCTGCGGCGCTTGCTAAGAATGGCTACCGGATCGTTTCAGGCGGTACTGATAATCATGTTTTCATGGTCGATCTCCGCCCGGTTGGGCTGGATGGCTCGATTGTGTCAGACACTCTAGATAAGGTGGGCATCACCGTGAATAAGAACTCGATCCCTTTTGATGAAGCGGGGCCGATGAAGCCGAGCGGGATTCGGATTGGGACGCCTGCGGTGACCACTCGTGGCATGAAGGAGAAAGACGTCGAGACTGTGGCGGATTTCATTCATGAGGCGCTGCAAGCTCGTGAAGACGAGCTTAAGCTGGCGGAGATTCGAGAGAGAGTCTTTGCCTTCAATGGGGACTTTGTGATGCCTTGGTAGAGGAGGGTGGTGAGATTGAGCGTTTGGTGTATGGCCTAAAACATCTGAGCTTGGCGCGCTCCCTTTTTGGCCTCACCTTCTCGCTGTGAGTCTTCTCTCTTACTTGGCCTTCCTTCTACTTCTTGGTGTCATCGCGCAATGGTCTGCTTGGCGCTTAAAGTTGCCGTCGATCCTTCTGCTTTTAATCTTTGGTTTTGCTTTATCTCATTTCACGGGAACGCGGATAGATAATTACTTGGCGAATGAATCCTCTTTGCTGAGTCTGGTGGGATTTTTTGTCGCGATTATTCTGTTTGAGGGTGGCTTGACGCTAAAATTTTCTGAGCTGAAGGAGGCGGGCACGCCGGTGCTGAAGCTCTGTACGACGGCGGTGGCGATCGCCTTTGTGCTGGCGGCGGTAGCGGCACGGTACACGCTGGGTTATGAATGGCAGATCTGTGCGCTCCTCGGAGCGATTTTGGTGGTGACGGGGCCCACGGTGGTGGCGCCTTTGCTGCGTCTGATCAAGCCCCGCCGCAAGGTCGCTTCTATTGTGAAATGGGAAGGTATTGTGGTGGATCCGATTGGGGCAGTTCTCGCCGTCCTTGTTTTCATTACGATTCAAGAGGGAGGGCTGGGACAGGGTTGGGATGATATTGCGCTAGCTCTCATCAAGACCACGGTGGTGGGAGTGGGAATGGGCTATCTGCTCGCCAAAGTGACGGAGTATCTCATGGCTGAGCATTTGATCCCGGACTTTCTCGAGACGATGTATTTTTTGGCTTTAGTTGGGGTGGCCTTCGCCGGATCGAATGCGCTGCAACATGAGTCAGGTCTCCTCACGGTGACGGTCTTAGGCGTGGCTTTGGCGAATCAGAAGAAGGTCTCAGTCCGCCATATCTTGGAGTTTAAAGAGAATTTACGAGTCTTAATTATTTCTCTGCTTTTCTTGATGCTGAGTGGCCGGATCGGAGTTGAGCAGCTTGCGGCAGTGTGGCAAAAGGGTCTCTTTTTCTTGGCGGCTTTGATTTTGGTGGTGCGCCCTGCTTCGGTTTTCTTGGCGAACTTGGGTTCTAATCGGGCGACCTTCCATGAGCAGCTTTTCTTAGCTCTTCTTGCCCCTCGGGGCATCGTGGCGGCTGCGGTGACCTCGGTCTTTGCGCTGGAGATTGCGCATGCGGCCCATGATAATCCAGAGAATGCGCACTATGTTTTGTTGGCGAGTCAGGCGGATGAAATTGTGCCGCTGGTTTTCATTGTGATCTTAGGGACGGTGACTTTTTATGGCTTACTGGCGGCTCCTTTGGCGCGGCGCTTGGGTCTCTCTGATGCGAACCCATCTGGAGTTCTTTTCGCGGGGGCTGATCCGTGGATTCGGAAGGTGGCGAAGGGGCTGGTCGCGGAGGGGCATCATTGCCTTCTGCTGGATACTCGCTATGAGAAAATAGCAGCGGCTCGTCTGGATGGTCTTACGGCGGTGCGCGCGAACATTCTCTCGGAATATGCTGAGGAGGAGATCGACTTTGCGGGTCTGGGGCATCTCATTGCCGCGACTCCGAACAATGAGGTCAACTCACTGGCCGCGCGGGAGTTCCAACACCGATTCGGGAAGGCTAACATTTGGCAAATCACTCCGCCAGATGTGGAAGTGCATCACCAAAAGGCGGTTGCGAATCATATGCGCGGGCGTTTTTGCTTCCTTGGAGGTCCTCGCTTCACTGAGCTGAGCACCTTCGTCCGTAATGGGGCGGAGATGAAGACGACTCTGCTGACCGATGTCTTTACCTTGGAGGATTACAAGAACACCTATGGTGAGAATGCCATCATCCTTTTCAAGGAAACGGAAGATAAGGTGCTAAGCCCGGTGCTCTCAGATACCCAAAAGATCGAGGGTCCGATTACGATCCATGCTCTCGTGATCGAGGAAGATGACATTGAGACAAAGGCTCTAAAAAAGAAGGAGGCGGCGAGTAACCGGAGTGAATCATGAAGTCCGCTTATCGAGGTCTGGAGGCGCGGTGGCATGATCTTTTCTGGGAGGCTGAGGAAGGGCCGAGTGAGCTGCTTTTGTTAGATGCATTCCTTCAGGAGAAGGATGGTAGAGCTCTTTATGTGGGCTCAGGATCAGGGAGACTTTTAGGGCCATTGGTGGCAGCGGGGCATGACTTACGAGGTTTAGAAATTTCCCCAGAGATGGCAGCGCTTTCACGGGAGAAATTTCCTCAGGCCGGTCTTGTGGAGGAGAGTTGGCAGGAGCATGAGGGGAGCTATGGAGCGATTGTGATTCCGGCGTTTACTTTTCAGCTTTTTGAGGATCCGCAGCGGCAGTTGCAGCGCTTGCGGCAGCAGACAGATCACCTGTATTTAACGCTCTTTTTTCCGTGGGCGGAATTGTCAGGGGATTTGCCGAGCAATGAGTGGTATTTTGATCGCTCGATGACTTTGCCAAGCGGGGAGACGGCGGAGCTCCAGACGCGGCATAAGCTGAAAGAGCAGACGGGGAGCCTGGTGAGGCGGCACCGATATCTTATGAAGGATGCGGAGGGCGAGGTCATGCGAAGGGAGGAGACGGAGCAGAGGATTCGATTTTTTACGGATGTTGCTTTGAAAAAACTTCTTAAGAAAACGGGGTGGGAAGTGGAGAAGGAGATTTTTAATTTGGGAGATGGCGAGGAAGATGACTTAATCTATGTTTCCACTCTCCATCTGAGAGCGAGTGAGAAATAGAGGTGGCGTGGTGCTTGAGGGGGTAAAAAAAAGATATTCCTATCTTAGCGAGGGAAGCGTGTTACAAGGAGGACTTACAGCCTGATCTTGGTTGGAACTTCTCGATGACTCTTGGCCATATCTGGTTGACTTGAATCTGTTGCGTCCTCCGAGCCTAGCTCGAGGAGTCCTTATGTCCAAAAAATGCAGCCCCGCTTCTTCGTCGATTTTTTTCGACAACTTTTCTACGCCCCCTTCGGTCACCAAAGCTGTGAAGCCATCTTTGCAGAAAAAGAGAGACCCCTCAGAAACTGCCTTTGTTTACTGTGAGGGTCACTTTGGAGGGATTGATGGGAAGACTGCTAACGGGCTGGTTCGTCACTCTGAGAAATACAAAATCCTTTCGATCATCGATGGAGAGAAGGCAGGTGAGGATGCTGGTGAAATTTTGGATGATGAAGCGAATGGGATCTTAGTCTGTGAGGATCTTGATGCGGCCTTGGAAGCGGCTGGCCGGATTCCTGATTATTTTATTTTTGGGATTGCTCCGGCAAGTGGGGTTCTTTCGCCAGACGAGCGGGAGCTCATGTTGAGAGCGATCAAGTTAGGAATGAACATCGTAAACGGGCTGCATGAATTCTTGAATGATGATCCCGAATTCACCGCTGCTAGCGAGGAAGCTGGGGTGGTAATCCGCGATGTGAGAAGGCCGCGTGCTAAGAAAGATTTGCGAGTTTTTAGCGGTCGGATCTCCGAGGTGACTTGCCCGCGCATTGCGATCTTGGGCACTGATTGTGCGATTGGGAAGCGGACGACGGCGACCATTTTGGCACGTGCTCTGAATGACTGCGGGATCAAAGCGGTCCTGATTAACACGGGGCAAACTGGCTTGATTCAAGGTGCTCGCTACGGGCTCGCCCTTGATGCAGTTCCTTCGCAGTTTTGTGCAGGTGAGTTGGAGGGGAAGATCATCGAGGCTTTTGAAAATGAGGACCCTGATGTGATTTTGATCGAGGGTCAGGGATCACTCAGTCACCCGGCTTATTCTACTTCGAGTTTCATTCTTCGAGGAAGTTGTCCTCAAGGAGTGATTCTGCAGCATGCACCGGGGCGGAAGCATCGCTGTGATTTCAAGGAGATGCCGATGCCAGATCCGGCTTCCGAAATTAATCTCATTGAGACCTTTGCGAATACGAAAGTCATTGGGCTGACTCTGAATCATGAAAATATGACAGATGAGGAAATTTCTACGGAGATGATCCGCTATCAGGAAGAACTGGGAATTCCGGTGACGGATGCTTTGACGCGTGCTCCTGAAATTTTGGTGGGGATGCTGCTCGCGGCATTTCCAAAGATGGGAGGCCTCTCATTTACTTAGGTGAGAATGCCGGGCTACGTTTAGAGATTGATCTCGAGAAGATCTCTCACAACGCCCGCACTCTCGTGAATCGCCTCAGTGAAAAGCAGATCGCGGTAACTGGAGTGACGAAGGCGACACTTGGTTCTCCAGAGATTGCGGAAGCATGGATGCGGGCTGGCGTGAGAGGCTTGGGCGATTCTCGGATTGAGAATATTGGAAGAATGCGAGCTTCGAGTGTCCCAGCGTCAATGACGCTGATTCGCACTCCTATGATGAGCCAAGTTGATAAAGTTGTGGAGCTTTGTGATGTCAGTTTTAATACGGAAATTGAGGTGATGCGGCAGCTCGCGGTGGCCGCAAAGAAGAGAGACCGAATCCATGGAGTCATGCTAATGGTGGAGTTGGGAGACCTTCGTGAAGGCATCATGCCGGCCTCATTGGAGAAGACCGTTCGCGAGGTTTTGGTTTTGCCAAATCTTGTTTTTATGGGAATTGGCACAAACTTGGCTTGCCGGAGTGGGGTGTCACCGGATCGCCATAATATGGCAAAATTATCTGCGCTGGCCGATGAAGTTGATGCTGTTTTCGGGCCAATTGTGACCAGCATTTCTGGTGGTAATTCGGCAAATCTCGAGTGGGCCTTAAGCGGAGCAGATACGGGGCGAGTGGATGATTTACGACTGGGTGAGGCTTTACTTTTGGGTTGTGAGCCTCTCAATCGGCAGCCAATTAAGGGGCTTTATTGTGATGCGATTCGTTTGGTGGGGGAGGTGATCGAATTGAAAACAAAACCTTCTAAGCCATGGGGAAAGATTGCGCAGTCTGCCTTTGGGGAAGTGGTGAGCGAGCGAGACTGCGGGCTCATCACGCAGGCGATTCTTGGGATTGGAAGGCAAGATGCTGATCCAGATGGTTTAGTGCCTCCGCGGGGCGTGGAGATTCTCGCTGCGAGTAGTGATCACCTCGTGGTGGATGGGGCGCAATATCGAGGAAGCCTGAAAGTGGGAATGGAGGTTCCCTTTCAACTGAATTACAGTGCGCTTCTGAGTGCGATGACCTCGCCCTTTGTTTCAAGGGTGATGACGGCTCCTCAAGCGGGATTTCCGGCAAAGTGTTTATGAGACGTACGATCCCCAAAGTGAGGTAGCTGAAAGGATGCCTGTTGGCGTGTTTTCCTTCTTTAAACTGGGCTGCTCTTACCAGCGAGGCACCGCGATGTTTTGAGGCTAAGGCGATGATGCGGGAGGTGCTGCATCAAGAGTTGCTAGATTTGATGTAAAGCTCTCACGGCTGGAGCATAAAAAAAGGCAAAGCACGGTGAAGCGCTTTGCCCTTTGAGCTGGTCTCTATGAATCTTGGTAGATTCAGATTTAGTAGCGTCCGCCACCGCGTTCTTCGCGTGGCTTAGCTTCGTTCACTTTGAGGTTACGACCGTCGAGGTCTACGCCATCGGCGCCTTTGATGGCGGCCTCCATGTTTTCTTTAGAATCCATGGTCACGAAGGCAAAGCCACGAGGGCGGCCAGTTTCGCGATCTTCTGGGATATGAGTGTCAGTGACGGTCCCATACTGGGAGAAGAAAGATTCGAGATCTTGTTTTGTCGTGCTGAACGACATATTGCCTACATACATTTTCATCTTAATAAGGTGGCGGGTGCGGTGAAGCGTCAGTCAAAAAAACAAACGAAGGCACGAGCCGAGTGCAGCGCGTACCTGAGATGGGCCGAAGTTACGACATTTTTCGGAAACTTAATGAAATGTGCGATGGATTTGATGCCGGAGTTGAGAAAGAAGTCCGTTGAGCGAGCGGAGCTGCGGGATGAGTGCCTGCCCCTCGGGATTGACCTTTTCTCATGATTTCCCTAGCGTCCCGCCCCTAGCGCTATGAGCACTCCAGAAGGAAAATCCTACAAAGACACCCTGTTTCTGCCGAAAACAGATTTCCCCATGAAGGGGAATCTTACGGTGCGGGAGCCGGAACGCCTCGAAAAATGGAACTCCGAAGGCCTCTACGCGCGAATTATTGAGAAGCGTAAGGCTGAAAATGCCCCCCGCTTTCTTTTGCATGATGGCCCTCCTTTTGCGAATGGGGATGTCCACATGGGCACTGGTTTGAATAAGGTGCTTAAGGACTTCGTGGTGAAGTCTAAGACGATGGCGGGTTTTGAAACTCCTTATATTCCGGGTTGGGATTGTCACGGTTTGCCCATCGAGTTCAAGGTGATGCAGGGTGATGATGCTCGTGATGTGGAGCCTGCAGAGATCCGCCGGCGCTGTGAGAGCTTCGCGCGAGGGTGGATCGACACTCAGCGGGAGTCATTTCAGCGGCTCGGGGTCCTCGGTGATTGGCAAAATCCTTACCTTACTCTCGACCCCGGTTATGAGGCGAACATCATCCGCACCTTTGCGGCCCTCATTGAAAAAGGCTGCGTTTACCAATCTCAAAAACCTGTGCAATGGTCCTATGGGGCTAAGACTGCTCTTGCGGAAGCGGAGGTGGAGTATGCGGAAAAGAAGTCTACCGCGATCTTTGTTAAGTTCCCGCTCGTGGCTGGTTCTCTGAGTGCTTATCCGGATGCCAGCATTGCGATCTGGACGACGACTCCTTGGACTCTTCCTGCGAACCTTGGTATCGCGGTGCATGAGCGTTTCACTTACACGGTTGCTAAGTATTCCAATGGTGACACCTTTATTGTGGTGCGGGATCTTCTCGCTGAGTTTCAAGAAAAAACCGGGCTTACTCTTGTGGAGGAACTTGGTGAGATTAAGGGTGCCGAATTAGAGAATCTGGAAGCGCAGCATCCTTTCCTTGATCGGCGTTCTAAGATCATTCTTGGGGGATTCGTGACCACAGATGCCGGAACAGGGGCGGTGCACATTGCGCCTGGTCATGGCGCAGATGACTATGTCGTGGGTCAGCAATACGAGCTGGGCCTGATTAGTCCGGTCGATGATGATGGTCAATTTACGGATGAATGCGGCGTCCCTGAGCTAGTCGGCCAGCATGTCTTTAAGGCGAACGGGCGAGTGGTGGAGATTCTTGAGGAAAAAGGCCGCCTGCTCGGGCAGGAAACTTATGAGCATTCTTATCCTCATTGTTGGCGTTCTAAGACCCCCATCATTTTCCGCGCTGTTGAGCAATTCTTCATCTCGATTGATCAACTCCGTGAGAAGGCTCTCAGTGAGATTGATACGGTGCAGTGGCTCCCGAAGTGGGGGCGTAATCGGATCTATGGCACGGTGGAGTCTCGTCCAGATTGGTGTATTTCTCGCCAGCGCACTTGGGGGGTTCCGCTTCCTGTTTTCTTTGATCCAGAGGGGCAGCCGATCGTCTCAGCGGAGCTTGCAAAGAAGGTGGCCGATCTGGTCGAGCAAGAGGGCACCAATGTCTGGTTTGAGAAATCGGATGCTGAGCTTGCGGCCCTCTTTGGCCTGCCTGAAGGCTCTAGTAAGTGCCGTGATACCTTGGACGTTTGGATCGATTCTGGGTCATCGCACGTTGCGGTGCTGGATGCGCACCCGGAGCTTAGCGTTCCTGCGGATCTCTACTTGGAGGCTACGGATCAGCACCGTGGCTGGTTCCAAAGCTCCCTCATGCTTTCGGTGGGAGTTCGTGACAAGGCTCCTTATAAAACGGTTCTCACTCACGGCTTCGTGGTTGATACCGAGACGGGGAAGAAGACCTCTAAGTCTGATGCTAAGAAGAAAGGAAAACCCACGGACGCTGCGCACTTCTATAATAAGTATGGTGCGGATATCCTCCGTCTTTGGGTCTCTTCTGTGGATTGGCAGAATGAAGTCCCCTTTAGTGAGGCTCTCTTCCAGCAAGTCAGCCAGCCATACCGCCAACTGCGTAATACTTTCAAGATCCTCTTAGGGAATATGCGGGATGAAACAGTCACCGAGCCTGCGCAGCTGCCGCTCATCGATCAATGGATCATGGAGCGCTTGCAAGTCGTAATCAGTGAAGTACGAGATGCTTACGAGAAGTATGACTTCCGGAAGGTTTTCTCCATTGTGAACCAATTCGCTGCGACTGATCTGAGTGCTTACTACATCGACATTACGAAGGATCGTCTCTACTGCGATGCGGCTGATAGTGAGCGACGCCAGGCGAGCGTCTGGTGCATTGGTGAAATCTTCGATGCGATGGTGAAGCTTCTCGCCCCCATCCTTGCCTATACCGCGGAGGAGGCATGGGAGCATGCGGGCCGTGCCGAGGCTGAGGGCTCGATCCATGAGCAAAGATTCCCTGAGGTGAATCCGAAATTTGCGGGAAGTGAGGCGACGGATCAGGTGGCTCAGCTTTTGGAAATCCGAGGGGTCATGCAGACTGCGATTGAGGAAAAGGTGCAAGCGAAGGAGTTTAAGAAGAATAATGAAGCGAGTGTCACGCTGAGTGTCCCGGTGAATCATCCTTGCTTGGAGCTTTTAGAGGATCACGAGTTCGCGACCGAGTTCTTCATCGTCTCTGAGCTGAAGGTCGAGGAAGGGGCGGCCTTGAGTGCCACGGTCGTCCGCACGCCTCATGAGATGTGTCCGCGCTGCCGCAAGTATGAGCCAATTGTAAAAGATGATCTTTGCCAACGTTGTGCGGACGCGGTTTAGGCGGTGGTAGGAGCCTTTTTTTCTTAAGGTTCCTTGGAGCGTAAGAGAGGGTGGCGACTCTCTTGCGTGGAAGTCTGTGCTAGCTTCTTGGAGCGCGGTGGTCATCGTGGAAGGCGGACTCTGAGAGGGTCTAGGAGAGATGAAAAAGGAAGGTCAATACTGGGTCACTTGTGCGAGCTGTGGAGGGCGCGGAAGGCAGAGGCGGCGACCTTCTAAGAAGTCACGCGTGCGCTATGAGCGAGCGATGAGGGAGTTTGAAAGGTTGGGGGAGTTGGGGGAGGCTCCGCAGCGGCCGCGCGCGCATTTGGATGCTTGTGTGGATTGTGGAGCGAGCGGGCTGGTAGCCTCAGAAAATGCTCCGCAAGAGAATGTGGAGGAGTATCCGAGGGTGGCGATCGTGGGTGGGGGGATCGGCGGGGTGGCGCTGGGGGTGGCGTGCTTACACCGGGGTATCCCATTTCAACTTTATGAGCGGGATGTGAGCTTTGATGCTCGTTCGCAGGGATATGGGCTGACTTTGCAGCAGGCGAGTAAAGCGGTGGAGGGCTTAGGGATTTTTGGGTTTGAGGCTGGGGTGGTTTCGCGGAGGCATGTGGTGCACGCCACTGATGGGCGGATTTTAGGAGAATGGGGGATTGATCAAAGGTCAGCGGTGGAGGAAGAGGGGCTGCCGAAGCGGGTGAATGTGCATGTGGCGCGCCAGGCTCTGCGGATGAGTTTGCTGAGAGAGCTAGGGGGGAGTGAGCGGGTGAAGTGGGGGCATCATTTCTTAGATTTTAAGGAGGGGGAGAGTGGCGAGCTGGAGGTTTTTTTTGAGGTGGATGGCGAGCGGCGCTGCGAGAAGGCGGACTTGTTAGTAGGGGCAGATGGGATTCGCAGTGTGGTGAGGGAGCGCTTGATCGGGGAGGAGGTGACGCCGCTTTCCTACTTGGGCTGTTTGGTGATTTTGGGGATTTGTCCTTTGGAGAACTTGGGAGGCTTGGAGTGTGAGTTGTTAGATTCCAAAACGGTCTTTCAAACGGCGAATGGGAGGGAGCGTATTTATATGATGCCTTATTCGCAAGATGCGATGATGTGGCAGATGAGTTTCCCAATGCCGGAGGAGGAGGCGAGGGAGCTGAGCGCGAGGGGGGCGGCGGCCTTGAAGGCGGAGGCGTGTCGCAGAGCACAGTGGCATGAGCCGATTCCGCAAATTTTAGAAGCGACTGAGGAAGGGGAGGTGTCTGGTTATCCGGTGTATGACCGAGAGCTTTTACGGGGGGAGCTTTTAGAGGAAGGAGGGGCGGTGACTTTGCTGGGTGATGCGGCCCATCCGATGAGTCCCTTTAAAGGACAGGGTGCGAATCAGGCCTTATTAGATGCCTTGTCTCTGGCGCGCAAGATTGTGCAAACCTGTGGGGTGAATTCCGCTTGGCGTGAGGCGGGGTTACGGGAGCGGGTTTTGCGAATGTATGAGGAGGAGATGATGGAGCGTAGTGGGCGGAAGGTGAGGGATTCTGCGGAGGCTGCGGGGTTTTTGCACTCGGAGGTGGTGCTGCATGAGGGTGATGAGCCGCGGGGAAGATGTCTGCGGAGGGAGGAGTAGCAGTAGGAGGTGGAGGTCATGACTTCTGATCGAGTGGGGGGTTGATGTTTGGGGGGAGGCTGGTCAGGATACGGGGGATGAAGATTGTTTCGATTTCTCTGTCCTTCGTGCCGGTGGTGACGCGGGTCCCTTTAAAGTTCGGGGATCAGGTCTTGAAAGAGGTGAGCTGCGCGCGGGTGAGTGTGGAGGTGGAGGAGGCGGGACAGCGGGTGCTCGGCTGGGCGGAGACTCCGCTGAGTGTGGCGTGGGTGTGGCCGGCGAATCTGGGTTATGTGGAGCGGGAGGAGAGATTGAAGGCTTTTTGTGAAAAATTGCGGGAAGATTTAGAGGGAAATCTGGGTGAGGGGCATCCTTTTGTGATGGGGCATCGATACATTGAGGGGCGCTTGCATGAGCGATTAGGAGAGGAGAATGCGGGGCGAGCTGCGGGGGAGGAGATGCCGCATTTGGCAGCCTTGGTGTGTTTGTCAGCCTTCGATCTCGCTTTGTATGATGGCTTTGGGAAATTGCACGGAGTGGGGGCCTTCGAGTGCCTGAGCGAGGAGTGGCTGGGGGAAGCGGATTTAGCAAAATTCTTAGAACCGGCTGAGAAATTTTCGGGGAAATATCCGAGTGATTATATGGTGGAGCCTGAGATGCGGCAGCCGGTGTGGCACTTGGTGGGGGGGCTGGATCCGATCTGTGAGGAGGAGTTGACGGGGGATGAGCCAGATGATGGTTATCCAGTTTTATTGCGGGACTGGATCCGGCGTGATGGCTTGCGCTGCTTGAAGATTAAGTTACGGGGGAATGACTTGGAGTGGGATTTCGAGAGACTGGTGGCGATTGGGAAAATTTCTCAGGAAGAGGGGGTGACTCATTTGACGACGGACTTTAATTGCATGGTGACGGATCCGGATTATGTGAATGAGATTCTGGATCGAGTGAAGGCGGACTATGCGGAGATTTATGAGCGGATCGTGTATGTGGAGCAGCCCTTTCCGTATGATCTGGAGGCGAATCAGATTCAGGTGCACTCGGTGAGTGCACGCAAGCCGCTCTTTATGGATGAGAGCGCGCATGATTGGCGCTATGTACGGCTGGGACTAGACTTAGGGTGGACGAGTGTGGCGCTGAAGACCTGTAAGACTTTGACGGGAGCGATCCTGAGCCTTTGCTGGGCGAAGGAGCATGGGATGACTTTGATGGTGCAGGATCTGACGAATCCCCGCCTCGCGCAGGTGCCGCATGTCTTACTCGCGGCGTATGCGGGGACGATCTGTGGGGTGGAGAGTAATGGGATGCAGTTTTATCCGGAGGCTTCTCGGGAGTTTTTAAAGGTGCACCCGGGCTTATATCAGAGGAGGGATGGGGTGCTGGATTTGAGCAGTCTGAGCGGGCCGGGCTTCGGCTATGCGGGGGTGGAGGAGCTGGCTTAGCGCTCACTTAAGGCTGCTGGGGGAGGTGGATTTATGATGACGGGGATTGAGTTTTAGAAATGGCTCCGGCAGGATCATCTCTTCTATGAGCGCTAAGGATGAGTTAAAGGGGATGTTGTTAGAGAAGTCTGTCCGGACGGGGGAGTTTACTTTGGCATCTGGGAAGAAGAGCGATCTTTACGTGGATTGCCGTTTAACGGCTTTAGATAATCGTGGAGCGGGTTGGATTGGCGAGGCGGGCTGGGATTTGGTGAGGGAGAAGATGGAGGCAGAGGATTTAGCGGTGGATGCGATCGGCGGGATGACGATGGGAGCTGATCCGATTTCTCTGGTGGTGGGGATGGCAAGTGCGGGGCATGAGAGGGCCTTGCAGGTGTTTAACATTCGCAAGGAGCCGAAGGGGCATGGTCGGGGAAAGCAGATTGAGGGAAATTTTAGAGAAGGGGATCAGGTGGTGGTGGTGGATGATGTGATTACGACGGGTGGATCGACTTTAAAGGCGATCGAGGCGATCCGTGCAGGTGGCGGGACGGTGGTGTTTTGTCTGGTCTTGGTGGATCGGGAAGAGGGGGGGCGCGCGGCGATTGAGGCAGAGGGGGTGCCTGTGGTGAGTATTTTTACGCGGAGTGAGTTGCTCGGGTAGTGTGAGAGTGGAGAGGGTGAGAGTGCGGGAGAGAGTTTGCTCTTTCCGTGACGAGGCTGGTCGGGTTTGATTCGTATTTATGAGTAACTTAGTGATTACGGGTCTTTTGGTGGGGGCTTTGGCGGGCTTGGTGGGTGCGCTTTGTGGTGTGGGTGGAGGAATCATCATGGTGCCGGCTTTTGTGCTAGCTTTTGGGATGAGTCAGAAGGTGGCGGTGGCGACTTCTTTAGCGGTGGTGGTGGTGGCTGGCTTATCGGGGACGATCAATAATGCGGTGAAATCTGAGCTGATTGATTGGCGGGTGGTGGCGGTGACTGCGGCGGGAGCGGCGGTGGCCTCATGGTTGGGCGCGGATTGGATGAGGAGTCTGAGCAATGTGCATTTGCAGAAGGGCTTTGCGATTTTATTGATTCTGGTGGGGGTGAGGATGCTCTTGATGAAAGGGTAAACGGGCCTAGGTTCTGGGTGTGGATTCGATCACACAAGCAGCCTTAGGGGGCGTGGTAGGAGAGCTGGTGCTCGGCAAGAAGTTGGGGTGGCGGGGAATGGCTTGGGGGATGCTTTTTGGCACCTTGCCGGATCTCGATGTGTTGTTTAGCCCTTGGCTGGAGGTGACCGAGCGCTTGCGCTGGCACCGGGGAATTTCACATTCGATTTTAATGATGGGGCTGGCGAGTTTGGTCTTTGCGAAGCCGCTGGCGCGCCTGCACCGAGGGAGAGGGCTGAGTGTAAAACGTGCGGGGTATTTCGTGTTCTTAGCGTGGAGTACGCATGTTTTGATTGATGTTTTTACGAGTTACGGAACCCAGATTTATGAGCCGTTTTCGGATCACCGGGTCTCAACGGGGAACCTCTTTATCATCGATCTTTTTTTCACTCTGCCTTTGTTACTGTGTGTTTTTTATCGTTTGTGGATGGGGTTGGTGAGCTTGAAGTGCTGGGTGCTTTGGAGGCGAGGCGGGGCCGAGTCTAAGGGGGATGAGTTGCCGAAGTATCCGGACTGTTCACGGCGTTTTGCGGGCTCAATGGTTCTGTTGAGCTCACTTTATGTGGTGTTTAGTTTTGTGATGAAGCTGTGGGCGGTGGATCAAATCGGCAGGCACATGGAGGAGGAGATTCCCAATGGTTCATTAGTGATGGTGGCGCCGAGTCCTCTGAATACGATTCTTTGGCGAGGCTTGGTGGAGACGGAAGCGGGCTACTTTGTGACGTATTGGTCGCCCTTTGATGATGGGGCCGCAAAGTTTGATTTTTTGGCGAAGGGGCGTGATGCGGCGAAGCTCTTTGAGGGGGAAAAGAGCTTTGAGACGTTGAAGTGGTTTGCGAAGGGGCATTGGGTGGCTAGGGCAAGTCCGGGGGGGAAGGTGATCTTTATCAATATGCGCTTTGGGGAGTTTAGAAACCAAGAGACGAAGCGTCTGGTGCCGATGTTCCAGTGGCTCTTGGAGTATGATGATGATGGGAAGATGCGGGCGACTTCTTACCGTCCGCGGGACTTAGACTTTAAGAGGGCACTGGCTTTTATCTGGGAGAGGCTCAAGGGGGAGCGGGAAGGCTGGGAGGAGATGGATTGGGGGGAGGAGCGAAATTCTTTCGGTCAATTCAGGACCGCGTTGTAAGGTGTTTTACGATGAGGAGTATGACTTTCGCAGGGTGGCGCTTTGGGGTGGCTGATTTTTCGACAAGTGAGCCTTTGTTGAATGGTGAGTTGATCAAGGCGAGTGGCTTGGATTTTATTGAGCCGGGATTGGCAAAGGTGGCGGCGATGCCAGAGGAGGATTTTTTGAGGGCAGTGGGGCGGCTCCGTGATGCTGAGGTGCCGGTGCGGTCGATGAATTGGTTTTTGCCGCCAAGTCTTAAGGTGGTGGGGCGTGATGTGGATGATGAGAAATCGTGCGTGTTCTTAAGGCATGCTTTGGGGCGGGCTGCGGAGCTGGGGGCGAGGGCGGTGGTCTTTGGGAGCCCGGCGTCGCGCAGTATTCCGGTGGGTTGGGCTGAGCTGGAGGCGCGGGAGCAGATGCTGCGCTTTTGTCGGCTGGCGGCGGAGATGATCCGGGAGGGTGATTGGGATTTACGAATCGCGGTGGAGCATGTGAATCAGAGCGAGACGAATTTTCTAAATACCTTTGCGGATGCGCTGGCGATGGTGAGGGAGATTGATCGGGCGGAGATTGGGCTGGCGGCGGATTTTTATCATTTCGCGATGGAGGGGGAGGCTACCGATGTGGTGCGAGAGGCGGCGGATTTGATCTGTGCGGTGCAGGTGGCGGATCCGAGGGGGCGGGTTTTCCCGAGAGGCGGGGTGGAGATTCCGGGGATGATTCCGTTTTTTGAGCAGCTGGCGGGAATTGGGTATGGCGGTGGGGTGACGGTTGAGGCTAAGGTTGGGAAATCTCTTGCTGATGATTGCGCCTCGGCAGCAGACTTTTTTGAGAGTATTTGATGTTTAGCCCCTTTTGTTAAGAATGCTTCTGTTGCTGATCTTTGTTTTAGGAATCTCCGTGAGTTTCGGGGAGGAGCTTAGCTATGATCCGATGCCGATGGGCACTCGGGAGCGTCCGCTCATTTTACGGAGTTTCGTGCCGGATCCGGGATTAGATCCGGGGGTGTTTGCGAATCATGGAAAGGCGGCAAGATCATCAAAATATAGTCCGAAAGAGGGGAATGATATCAAGGGTGATTATGAAATGATCAAGCTGATTCCGGGGGCGATTACGGTGAACCATGGGCCGAGTCTTTCTTATGTTTGGGATACGACGGAGTGCCGTATGCTCTATGCTTGGCAGGGTGGTTTTCTGGATCTCTTTCCTTATTGGGGCGAGGAGGGCGCGGGGGCTCGGCGATCCTTCGATTATAGTCCGAGACTCGTAGGGAATCTGTTTTATCTGGCAGAGCCTGCCCTGCGGGCGGAACCGAAATATCTTGGTTATTCTATCTCGAAGGAAGGGCTGCCGATCTTCCGATTTAAGCTTGGGGAGGCGGAGTATGCGCAGTGGGTGGAGCCGGTGAATCGGAGTTTTACTTTTAAAATTAGCACGGCGCGTGGTGGGCGAGTTGATCGGACGATTTACACTGGTGAGCTGATTTCACGGCATCAGGGCTATGATCGGGATTTGAAGATTCAGGAGGCGAGCGTGGCGGCGGGGGAGCGAGTTTTTAAAGCATACGGCTGCATCGCTTGTCATTCAGCGGATGGTTCAAAGGGGCATGGGCCGAGCCTTAAGGGGCTCTACGGAAGGATGCGCCCGATTGTGGAAACGGAGCCGGTCTTGGCGGATGAGGCTTACTTGAAGGAGTCGCTCACGAAGCCCAATGCGAAGACGGCAGAGGGTTTTCCGACGGGTTACATGCCGCCTTATCGCTTAAAAGATGTGGAGGTGGCTTCTTTGATGCTTTTTATAAAATCCCTCGCGCCATGAAATCGTTCCTATTTTTAGTTCTGGTTGCTCCGCTCTTGGCTGGGCCCTATGCGATCGATGATCTGCCTTTCCCAAAGGGGGTGCCGGCGGAGGTAGGGGCGATCGATTTTGCGCCAGACGGGACTTTTTTCGTAGCCTTGCGGCGGGGAGATGTGTTGCGCGCCACTCCTACGGCGAAGGTGGCGGATTGGAGATGGGAGCGCTTTGCAGGTGGGTTTCACAATGCTTGCGGGTTAGATGCGCTCAGTCGCGATCAAGTCCGGGTTTCTCAAATGGCGGAGCTGACGGAGGCTAGCGATACGGATGGAGATGGGAGGGCGGATGAGTATCGGGTTTTTGCGGCGGGCTGGGGTCTTTCTGGAAATTATCATGAGACGACTACTCTTTGCGATGATGGCGAGGGGGGGTATTACCTTGCGGTGGGGACGGCTTCCCACAATGGTCCGACGGGACAATATACGATCGGGGAGTATTCTAAAGTGGGGCGGCGAGGGCGTAATTTTGCGGCGGTCAAGTGGAGGGGCTGCACGCTGCACTGTGATGCGAGGGGGAATCTGACTCCGTTTTGTTATGGCTTGCGCATGCATAATGGGATTCACCGAGATTCTCTCGGGAATCTCTGGTGTGGGGATAATCAGGGTGATTGGAAGGCGGCAACGCCGCTCTATCATCTTAGGAAAGGGAAATTTTATGGCCACCCAAGCTCTCTGGTGTGGGATCCGCGCTGGCCGAAGGAGCGAGATCCGCTGGATTCTTACCGGAGTGATTTAGCGACTTATAATAAACATCGTACTTGGCCAGCGGTGCAGATTCCGCATCAGGAGATGAATCGCTCAGCTGGTGAGCCTTATGAGATTCCTGAGAGCTTTCCGCACTTTCCGGGGCAGATGCTTTTACCAGATAATAATGGTCAGCGGATCACGCGCATCATGTTGGAGAAGGTGAATGGCGTCTATCAAGGGGCCTGTACGCATTTTTTGGATACGAAGGACTTACGGAGTGGGAATCATCGGATTCGTTTTAGTCCAGATGGGCAGCAGATTTATGTGGGCCAGACGGTCCGAGGGTGGGGGGAATCGGCAGAGGGGGTGCAGCGTCTCACGCCGAAGAAGAAGCAAGAGCCCTTCGATATTGCGACTTTGAGGATTTTGTCGAATGGTTTTGAGATTACGTTTACTCGGGAGTTAGGGCGTGATTTACGGAAAGGGGATCTTAGTTTCCAGTCCTTTGTCTATCAGCCGCGTTGGTCATATGGCTCGGCGCCGGAGGATCAGTTTCGCAATGAGCTTAGTGCATTGACGAAAACGGGGGAGGGCAAATACGCGGTGTCATTGGAAGATTTCCACCCGGGGCGAGTTTATCGATTAGATGTGAATGGGAGGGTGAAGTCGCAGGACGGTGAACGGATTCAAAATACTCTCTTTTATTATACTGCGAATGAGGTGCCGGAGTAGGTTAGGGAAGGGTGGAAGGGGAGGCTTTGGGCTGGGAGGGCTGGTTATTTTTCTTCTGGAGTCTTCATTTGGCGGAAGGTGAGGCTGATGCGGGGAGTTTTGATGGCGGCCATTTTGGGGAGGCAGTGCATCCAGTGGCTTTGGATGGTTCCTTCCATGAGGAGGAGGCTTCCGTGTTCTAAGGTGGTGGTGATGCGCTCTTTGGTCTGGATGTGTTTGAAGTGGAAGCGCCTCTCTGCGCCGAAGCTGAGGCAGGCGATCGGGGAGTCTTTCCGGATTGTTGATTCATTATCGCGGTGCCAGGACATGCCCTCTGAGCCATTGTGGTAGAGGTTGAGGAGGCAGGAGTTAAAGTCCAGCTGGGTTGCTTGTTCGGTGAGGAGCTTTAGTTCGGTGAGGAGGTCTGTCCAGAGGAGGGGGTGCTTTGTGGTGCCTGAGTAGGTGTAGCTGAGGGCGGGATCTCCATACCAAGCAACTTTGCGTGCGGTGGTGATGGTTTTTCCAAACATTTTAACGATATCGTGCTGCCATGGGATCTCGTCCATGAGGCGGGTGAAGAAGTGGTCAGCGCGATTGAGAATGGGTCCGTGATTTCTGGCAATGCCGTGGGCGGGGAGGAGGTTCGGCGGGAGTGGTGGCCTCATGGTGGTCGATGGGTAGCACGGGATTTCACAAAATCCAAAGGACAGGGCGATCAAGCTAGGGAGAGGACAGATTCGCGGTAGTCGTAGTTCAGGAGAGCTTGGCGACGTTTCCTTGGGAGTGATTTGATCGTCGATCCGTCTTGATTCAGTAAGTTCAGCACGATTCGTCTCACCGTTCCCAGATTCTTGGCGGCATTGCCCGCTCGGGTTTGATTTGCATCTTCTCGAAAGGTCGTGTCGAGCTGCCAGTGGCAGTTGTTTTCAATCTGCCAATGCGCTCGAATTGTTTCCCGAAGCTCCTCGGCATCTGCGGGGAGACTACTCAAGTAGTAGCGCTTTTCAGCTCGACGGCGTTGCCCACTCGCTTTTTCAGCTGTCTGATTCTCCACGACAATGAGACTCTTCAGCCCGCTCCATTTCGATCGGATACTAGGCTCCATCCAATCAAGTCGATCTGTCGCTACGATACTGCACAAGGTATTGCGCCCATGATCTGTTTCGTAATCTTGGTGGATGCTCCAACCCTCTGCTTTTTCGAGTTTGAGATGGCGTAGGGCGATGTGAAAATGGTCGATGGCTTCCTTGTGCAAAGCCGCCTGATTCCCTTTGAGCGCAAAGAGATAGTCCCCCTTCTTTGAGATGATGGTCTCGGCAAAATTGCGCTGTGTTCCCATTGCATCAATGGTGACGGTGTGACCTTCGAGATCTAGCTGGGCGAGGACTTTCTCGATGGCCCAAATCTCGTTCTTCTTTTTGGGAACGTGGTCCTGACAGAGGGTGAGGCGTTGCTTGGTGGCCCATGCGCTGACGACGTGCACTGGGCCCTGTTTGACGGTGTGACTGCCACGTAGGCTCTTGCCGTCGATGGCGATGATTTCATCGCGGAGAGGTTTGCTGATCGTCGCAAGATGGGCACGGAGGCAGTCGTTAAAATGATGAGGATCGATCACCGCGAAGATGTTGGCAAAGGTTTGCGCGGTTGGGATGCCATGGGGGATTTTGATCCACTTTTC
>CALDZJ010000051.1 GCA_937944055.1 uncultured Verrucomicrobiales bacterium
TTCCTTCGCTTCTCCAGCGCAATCATCAAAAGCGTCACATCCGCAGGAGTGATCCCAGAGATCCGCGCCGCCTGCCCAAGAGTCCGAGGCCGGATCGACCCAAAGCGATGCCGCGCCTCTGCCTTAAGCCCATTCAATGACTCGTAATCCATATCATCTGGAATCAGCGCAGATTCTTGCTTTTTAAAACGATCCACTTCTTGCTGCTGCCGAGTGATATGTCCCTCATATTTAAAATCAGCTTCAAGAATAGGCCAAAGTTCCACGTGGAACTTCTGGCGTATCTCCTCCGGCAAATCTCTCCAGCCATGCCCACCCTGGCGGAACCAATGATCTAACTTGATCCGCTCATGACTGCTAGCCCGAATAAAAGCCCGCGCCTCACTCAAACTAGCGAGCTTTTCTCCGAATTTATCCGCCTGCCCTTTACCCAATAAACCCACTTTCTCAGCAATCGGGCTCAAGCGCTCATCCGCATTATCCTGACGAAGCAGAAGCCGATACTCTGCCCGGCTCGTGAACATCCGGTAAGGCTCCGTACATCCCTTCGTGACAAGATCATCGATCATCACTCCAAGGTAAGCCTGATCACGACCCAAAATGAGTTCCCCTTCCCCCCTCACCTTCAAGGCCGCATTTGCACCAGCTATCAAGCCCTGCCCCGCAGCCTCCTCATATCCAGAAGTCCCATTAATTTGTCCCGCAAAGTAAAGCCCAGACACCGCCTTCGTTTCCAAAGTCGGCTTCAACTGAGTCGGCGGACAATAATCATACTCCACCGCGTAGCCCGGACGGATAATCTCACAATTCTCCAAGCCCGGAATCGCACGCAAGAACTCATACTGAACTTCATAGGGAAGCGAGGTAGAGACCCCATTCACATAATACTCTAAAGTATGGCGCCCCTCGGGCTCCAAGAACACCTGATGCCGCTCCTTCTCCGCAAAGCGAACCACCTTATCCTCGATCGAGGGACAATAGCGCGGTCCCACCCCCTCAATCTTCCCTGAATACATCGGCGATTGATCCAGATTATCGCGGATCACATCATGCGTCTGAGGCGTAGTCCAAGTGATCCAACACGGCACCTGTTCCACGTGGAACTTCGGATCCGCCCAATCGTTCAAAGTGAAAATATCATCCGAGTCTCTCTCGATCAATTCAGGATGGTAAGTGAACAAGGAAGGAGGCGTATCTCCCTCCTGCCTTTCGCATTTCGAAAAATCAAGACTCCGTCCATTGAGACGACACGGAGTCCCCGTCTTGAAGCGGTCGATCTCAAAGCCTAGCTCTTTTAAGGACTCCGAGACCGTTGAGGTCGCATCCCCCATTCGCCCCCCTTTTTCATTCTTCAGGCCCACATGCATCAAACCCCGCATAAAGGTCCCAGCCGAGAGAATCACGCTCTTCGCGCGTAACTCCATCTGCAAGGAAGTCTGCACTCCACGCACCTCATCATCTTCCACCAAAATCGTAGCCACGTTCCCCTGATGGAGATCCAGACCTCGCATTCCCTCGATGATCCTCTTAATCCGGAATTGGTAAGCCTTCTTATCGCACTGCGCTCTCGGAGCACGGACCGAGGGCCCTTTGCCCGCGTTCAACATCCGCCATTGAATCGCCGTCGCATCCGTATTCTGGCCCATGATCCCACCCAGCGCATCGATCTCGCGGACCATATGCCCCTTTGCCAAGCCGCCAATCGCTGGATTGCAACTCATCTGGCCGATTGTATCGAGATTTTGAGTCAAGATTGCCACAGAGACCCCTACCCTAGCCGCAGCCAAGGCTGCCTCAACTCCTGCGTGCCCGGCTCCGATAACCAACACATCGTATTCTTTAGGATAGCGATACATGAACGAGCTCGGAAGCTAGCAAGATTCTCCGTAAAGACAAGACAGGTGATCGACCCTCCAGCCGGCCTCCTTACTCTCCTCCCCAGCCTCATCTCAGCTCCCCTTAAAAAACAACAGCGATTCATCCGGGAGGACGAACCGCTGTTGAGCACACACGCAACACAATCTTTGTTACAACCATTAAACGGATCCAAACGGAGATTCTATCTAACTATTTTTAAGAAAATGACTCATCAAAGAATTTTCCGCTCCCACCGTCTCCTTCTCCTCTTCCTTTAAAACCCTCTCCACTCGCTTCCCGCACCCCTTTGAAAACCTCAGATGCTCTCCTCCCTGCACTTTTCCCAGCTTCCTTGCCCGCCGCCCTCCCAGCATCCTTCCCAGCCTCGGCGGCGCTCGAAAACACCTCCCTCCACTCACCTGATCCTAATTCCTTCAAAAACGAAGCCGCAAAAACCGACCCATAGGCCGCTCCATGGGCTGCTCCATAAGCGAGCTCATGAATCGCCTCCGTAATTCCTGACTTAAGGTCAGATCCCTTTTCTCGAGCTTTTTCCGCTCCGTCCTCTTTGCCGGACCGCATCGCCTCAGCGAGCCGATCAAAAAGGCTCTCACCCTCTTCATTCCTGTCTTTGTCTTTGGAGTTTTCTGAATCGTTTTTCATCATTTTTATTACGTCAATTAAAACACCTTTTTGAGCCGTCACCCCTTATAAAGAGTCATTTCTTTTGGAATTCTAGGCCCCTCCTCCCCTATTTTAATCATTTCATTTGAATAATTTCCCACCTTCTCCAGTCATACTCAGCAGCACCAGTTACTCCGAACCTACAATACCAAATGAAACACTTGCTAATCCTAAGCGCTTTCCTCCTAACTGGTGGCTTCGCTCTTCCAGCCGCCGGCCAATCCCACCGTGGATACCACCACAGCTCTCACCACGCCTCTACGAAAGGATATTCTAGATCTCCTCACATCCATTCGAAACGCATTCGCTACAAGCAAGGCTATCGATCAAAGCGCTACTCACAGCCACGCTACAGCCGCACCCATTCCTACTCACGGTCCGGCTACTCACGGTCCGGCTACTATCGTTCCTCTTATCGCTCACCATACAGATCATCCTATCGTTCCTGCTACTCAGGCCGCCGCCGATAAGATCTCTCAATTTTCACCCTACCCCCGAACCAAAAAAACTCCCAATCCCCACAACAAAAACCCCCGAAAGAGGCCCTCTTCGTTTTGAAGAGGGCTTTCTTTTTTTGGGGACAATCGCGCTAAATCCACTATGTTTCACCAACCTTCCATCTGATTTCCCATGAAGCTCCTTAGCCTCTTCTTCCTCTCGCTCACCCTCTCGCTCACCTTCTCGCTCTCCCCCTGCGCGAACGCCTCATCTCTCACCACGAACGAGATCTTCGTCAGGCTTCAATCCGTAATCGAAGATAACAAAGGTTTTGATGCTCTCCTCACCGATTTAGAATCCCTTGATGATAAGCAACTTATCAGCCTTCTTAAGGAATTCGACCAAACGTGGCCCCAAGTCCGAGACAGCTATCTAAAAGCCTATCAAGCCTTCCTCAAAACGGAATTCACCGGCAGCAAGAAAAATAACATCGCCAAGGAAATCAGAAAACATCGTTCCGATTTCATGGCCATTTATCGCCTCGCCGAGGGACCGATGAAGCCCCTTCTTAAAAAAACAAGCATGCCCGCCCTCAAGGCACTCGAGAAACTCATCATGCCCAACATCGCAAAAATCCTCGCGAACGCCCCACCTCAACTCAGCACGCAAAGAAAAATAGCCCTCATTCTTGCCAAATTTCGCGATGCCATCGTCGATACCGCCGTCCTCTATGACCAAGAACCCGCCGAAGAAAAGCTCATCGCCGCTGAAAAAGAATCTCTGAGCGGCTATTCCGGTCTCCCGCGCGCTGGCCTCCGCATCATCGCCGAAAATGATAAGATTGCCGAAAAAGAAAAAATTCCTGCCGATGAACGCGAAGGAATCCGTGAAGTCAATCTCTGGCGTATCCTTCTCGGCCTCAATGCCCTCGTCATTGACCCTAAACTCTCGAATGCCTGCCGAACCCACTCCGAGGACATGGCAAAATTAGGTTTTTTCGCGCACGATTCCCCCGTCCCAGGAAGAGCCAGCCCCTGGGACCGAGCCGCAGAGGCCGGAACGAAATCCACTGGCGAAAATATCTACATGGGTTCCTCCTCACCCGCCTCCGCGAATAGCGGGTGGTTCTTCTCCCCCGGGCATCACAAAAACATGTTTAAATCAGGCCACAAATACATTGGCCTAGGCCGTTACCAAAGCCACTGGACCCAGATGTTCGGCTAAGTCTTCTCCTCGCGCGCTACCTCATCAAGGGCCGCAGCTCCTCGCGCTCCACCACCCCTCGTGCATAGAGATCATCTCCCACCCTCTCTACTTCTATCTCTTTCAGCGCCAGTCGCTCTCCTAGATTCTCTGCACCTCCCCCGCCTAAGCCCACCTTTGGCCCTCCGCATACCAAAGGTGCCAGAAAGATCATCCACTCATCGATGAGCCCCTCATCCGCGAATGCCCCTAAGAGATCCCCCCCAGCTTCTAATAAAACGACATTCACCCCTTTCTCTCTCGCTAAAGTACGAAGAATCTCGTACAATTTAACATCGCGGAAGATCAAGCTCCTTTCCCCTCCCTCATCCTTAAACATTTGATAATTCTCTCTCTCAATTTCCTGCCGAGTTACCACCACTCGTAAAACAGGCTCCTTTAAGTCAGAAACCTCCGCACTCCGGATCGTGAGCGCCGGATCATCCCTCCGTAAAGTCTCCCCGGAGGTTAGAATCGCATCCACCTCTCCCCGTAAGATCTGCACCCTCTCACGGGCTTCTCCACCCGTCAGCCACTGACCCTCTCCCTCTGGCCTTGTGATCCGCCCATCCAGCGACATCGCCGTTTTGGCAATGACCCATGGTCGCCCCTCCCGTTGCACCATCGCAAATCCCCGGATCAACTTCTCACATTCATCTTGGAAAAGCCCCCATTCCACCTCGATCCCTGCTTCCTTTAAAATCTCATCCGCCCTCCCCTGATGAAGCGGATTAGGATCGCGCGTGCCATAAACCACCCGTGAGACCCCAGCCTCTATCAAAGCCGTCACACAAGCTCCCGTCCTCCCCTCACTGCTGCAGGGCTCTAAGGTCACATACATTGTCGACCCATGAATTGACGGAACATCATCAGCGCCCTCTAAAGCGCCCTCTAAGGCCCTAGCGAGCGCTTCACGCTCCGCATGATTTCCCCCCACCCTCTGCGTGTGCCCCCGCCCTAGTTCTACTTCATCCTTCACCAAAACTGCTCCTACTGGCGGATTTGGCGAAGTCAGGCCCATCCCCTTGCGAGCCTCTTTTAAAGCAAGCCGCATCCACTTCTCGTCCTCTCTTTTTCTCATCTCCAGTCGTAAAAATTACCCATCAACAATTCTGTGAACAAGTTCGTAGCTGAACCCATCAAGTTGCGGAATTCCCAATATTATTCGATCTTCCAACTCCCTACCACCTCTACTTTCACCACTTATTCCTCCGGTGGAACGCCCACCACTCTAACGTGGAACAGTGATTAGAGCCACTTATTCCCACTAAGAAGAAGAAGACGAAATTAAAAATGATCTATTCACTCCCCGTACCCACTGTCTAAAACTATAAACCATTCTCGAAAAATTGCAAAGTCACTGAGTTAAAAAAAGATCAGCACAGACCGCGACGATTTCCACTTACCAAGAACGCAAACGCAGACCCACCGAGAACGAAAGTCCCCCCTCCAGATTATCTTCAAAGAGACGACTCCCCGATGAATCACGCACCTCTAGATTCCCTCCGAAGGTGTAGCCGACTCCTAAAGATAACCACAAATTACCCTTAATTCGGTGCTCGGTATGAAAACGAACCAAGAAGGATCTTAAGTCATAATCCTGAGAAGCCCCGCCACTCGAGACATTCCAGATCCCCCCATGCGGAGCCCCACGCAGAGCGAGCGACCAATCATCACTCACCCGCCAAGTCGAAATTAACAAAGGCCCCATCCATGCCACACTCACCGCATCATTCGGGCGCCACATCACCATCGGCCCGGGCACATACAGGCCGTCACGGCCCACCTCTAGGCCCACGAAAGCCAAACCCACCAGCAAGCGATCATTCACCCGATAGCCAGATCCTATCCCGAAGTCATAAAAGAAATCATCCCCGTTCACATCCTGCGTATCACTCGCAAAGCGGACCCGCCCCCACGCTCCATAAGTCCATCGGCTATCCGGGTTTTGATGAAAAAGAAAAGCATGCAGAGAAAGCTCATGCAGCTCTTGATCGCGCAGTGGCAGCCCAGCTGGCACTCCATCGAAGTCCAGATCAGTCACACTATACTTCGCAAACGGAAGCGCTCGCCAATCCCCCCCTAACTCGATTGGCTTACTCAAAAATCCTCCAATCGAGGCCTCGCGATACTCCAACTCCCCGTCGAAGCGATCAAAGCCTCGCGCCTCATCAGACTCATAGCGCGCCCGTAAAAGATCAAAACGTGGAACCCCCGAGCTCTTCTTTCCCTCTTCCGCCTTCTCTGCCTCCTCCGCTTTCTCCAGCCTCTCTGAGCCAGATTGCACCCCAGAAAGCGATAAATCATCCTTCCCTGCCAAAAAACCGGCACTCAAGCCAAAACCACAAAGTAAAATAAAGCTAGGCTTCAAAGCGTAATAATCCATACCCACCCCTAACCCGATCTTTCCTAGGTTCAAGCACACAGTCCCCGTCTTTACTTTCCCAGCATCAGCCACTAGACCAAAGCCACCGTGAGCGACTTCCAAACCCTAGGCATCCCATCCCACCTCATCAAAAGCCTTGAGGAATTAGGAATCCGCCAACCCACTCCTGTTCAGGCACAATCTATCCCCTACCTTCTCCAAAAAGGAAATGACTTCATCGCCCAAGCCCAGACCGGCACGGGCAAGACCGCCGCATTCGGACTCCCCCTCCTCACCAAAATAAATCCCGATCTCCCCAAAATTCAGGGCCTCATCCTCGCCCCCACCAGAGAACTCGCCAAACAAATCGGCAAGGCCCTCTTCAAATTCACCAAATACAACGAGAAAAAAATCTTCGCTGAAGTCCTCGCCGGAGGGGATAAAATCGACCTCCAAATCTCAAAACTTCAGCGTCCCACCCACCTCATCATCGCGACTCCCGGGCGCCTCTATGACCTCCTCCAGCGAAAAGCCCTCTCTCTCTCCCACATCCAATACCTCATCTTAGATGAAGCGGACGAGATGCTCTCCATGGGCTTCAAAGAGCAAATCAAAGAAGCAATCCACCTCACCAAATCCCGCAAAGCCACCTGGCTCTTCTCCGCCACCTTCCCTCCCGTCCTCCATGACCTCGTCAAATTCTGCATGTCCCCGGACCCCAAAACCGTAAAAATTGACCAAAAAAACATCGTCAATCGCAACATCGACCACCGTTTTGCCGTCTGCGTCAAAGAAGATAAAACCGACTTCATTGATGAATTCCTAAACCGCCAAGGCCCTAATCGTGGTCTCATCTTCACCCGCACCAAAGACGGAGCAGACATCCTCGGAAAGCAGCTCAGCTCCCGTCAACACTCCGTCGGCGTGCTTCAAGGCGACCTCACCCAACTCGAGCGGGATAAAGTCATGCGCGCCTTTAAAAAAGAACGCACCCAGTTCCTAGTCGCCACAGACGTCGCCGCTCGCGGGATCGACATCGCAGACCTCTCCTTCGTCATCCACCACCAGCTCCCCGAGCAAATCGACTACTACACCCACCGCAGCGGCCGCACCGCTCGAGC
>CALDZJ010000052.1 GCA_937944055.1 uncultured Verrucomicrobiales bacterium
TTAGCTCGCCCACTCACTTCAGGCAAGAAGGTTTTTTGACTTTTTTTCGCCCTCGCTTGCATCCTTGATTCCACCTAGATCATAGCCATGCCGCAAATCCCAAGGTTCGAGGAGATTGACTTCCAGAAAACGCCCATTGGCGACCTCATCCTCCGCAAACGCACCGTTCTCTCACTCGAGAATCAAGAAATCTACGAAATCATCCTCGGAAATTCCTTTCTCATGTCCTCGATGTTCACCGTCGTCGAACAAGAACTCTCACGCCTCGGCCTCGCCGCCGCCAAGTCCTCATTCCCAGGAGAGAAACTCGATGTCGTGATCGGCGGGCTCGGCCTCGGTTACACCGCGCGCGCCGCCTTAGAGTTTCCAGAAGTCGGCACCCTTCGCATTGTCGATTACCTTCAACCCGTCATCGAGTGGCACCAAAAGGAACTCGTTCCCCTTGGGAAAGGCCTCAATGATGATCCACGCTGCCAATACGTCCTCGGGGATTTCTTCGAACTTTCACTTGAACAAGGATATGATCCAGAGATTGCGCAATTCCATGCCGTGCTGCTCGATATCGACCACTCACCCGCCCACCTTCTCACCCAAGAAAACGCTCGTTTCTACTCCACCGAAGGGCTTCGCAAGTTCGCCGACCGCATCAAGCCCGGCGGCGTCTTCGGCCTCTGGTCTGATGACCCGCCAGAGGAGAGTTTTTTAAAATCCCTCGGCGAAGTCTTCGACTCCGTCACCTCTCACATCGTCCCCTTTCACAACCCGATTCAGGACGAGGACTTCGAGAGCACGGTTTACGTGGCCACAAAAGCGAGATAGCCTCCCGCCATGCCGCAAATTGGTGACGTCGTAAAACTCCCCTACCTCCGGGAAGTCAATGCAGGATCCTTCCTCGATGGAGGAGAGCTCGGTGAACTCCTCCTTCCCAGCGGCGAGCGCCTCAGCGATGACCGTGAGCTGGTTGAGGTCTTCATCTACCGCGACTCCGAGGACCGCCCCATCGCCACTCAAAAGATGCCCACCGTCCTCCCAGGGAACTTTGGGGTGATGACTCTCCTTTCCTCAAATAACACCGGGGCCTTCCTCGATTGGGGACTCACCAAAGACCTCCTCCTCCCCTTTAGCGAGCAACGTAAGCTACCACGTATCGGTCAACCCGTCGTCGCGCACGTGTATGTGGATCCTAAAAGTGAACGCCTCGTCGCCTCCCAGCGCATTAGCCGCCACTTCGCCAATGAAATGCCTTCCTATCCCGAAGGCGCGGAGGTCGATATCCTCGTTTTTGGAAAAACCGACATGGGCTATAAGGTCATTGTCGATGGAAAATACTCCGGCCTCATCTTCGCGAATCAGGTCTTCGAGAAGCTCTTCTACGCCGATCAACTCAAAGGATACGTCCAACAAATTCGCCACGATTGGAAGATCGACATCTCCCTTTACGCCCCCGGCAATGCGAAAGTCGAGGACTTGGAAACCCGCCTCGAACGCGAGCTAGGATCACGCGGCGGATTCTGGGATCTCGATGACAAATCCCCGGCCGAAAAGATTAACCTCGAACTCGGCGTCAGCAAAAAAGTCTTCAAAAAAGCCACCGGCGCTCTCTTTAAAAGGCGCAAAATCCGCTTTGAAGACGGCGGCATCCGCTGGATCGGCTAGCGCCAAGAGTGGCGGAGACCTCTGGTCTCCCTGCCCTCCATCAAAACCAGAATATCAGACACGGAGACCAGAGGTCCCCGCCACGCCAATCACCCGACTTGTGGAATCCACCCTCCAGCTCAATCAAGCTTCCACTAACATGAGCAAACTCGCCGCCCTTCCTTCAGTCGAAAATCCGTGCAGATCCGTGGTTTAAAAATCCTCAAGCAAGTTTCGCCAACTCACCCTCAACCGTTCCGTGTCATCAGCGTATTCCGTGGTTAAGCTCTCCCTTCTTCAATCACTCGACTTGCCGAATCCACCTTCCGGCATCATCATCCCTTCAGTCACATGAGCAAACTCGCCGCCCTTCCTTCAGTCGAAAAACTCGCCACCGCCCTCGCTCCGCAGGTCTCGCTCCCACGCCCCCTCGTCAACCTCTTCGTCCGGCGTGAGATCGACCACTACCGCCAGCTCCTCCTTGCTGATGGCGAACACACCCGGGAAGAAATCGAAAACGCCACCCAAAAAGGGCTGCGCGAATTTGCCAACTCCCGCCTGCAATCCGTGATCAATGCCACCGGCGTTCTCATCCACACCAATCTAGGCCGCTCCCCCCTCGGTCCGCGTGCCGCTAGCGCCCTCCAAGAAATCGCGACCGGATACTCAAATCTCGAGTTCGACCTCCCCTCCGGAGCTCGCGGGAAACGTGCCGGATACCTCGAGACTGCCCTAGCCTGCCTCCTCGAGACCCCAGCCGCCACCGCCGTAAATAACTGCGCCGCCGCCCTCGTCCTCACCCTCCGCACCCTCGTGGCAGAAGGGAAAAATGAAGTCATCGTCTCACGCTCCGAGCTCGTAGAAATCGGCGGAGGATTCCGCATCCCTGAGATTCTCGAGACCTCCGGAGCAAAGCTCGTCGAAGTCGGAGCCACCAATAAAACCCACCTCCACGACTACGAAAAAGCGATCACCCCGCAAACCGCTCTCATTCTCAAAGTTCACCGCTCTAACTTCTACATCGATGGCTTCATCGGCGAGCCGGAGATTCCCGAGATTGCCAAACTCGCTCACGAGCACGGCTTACCCCTCGTCGAGGACCTCGGCTCTGGAGCCATGATGAACACCGATGAACTCGCACCCATCGAGCACGAGCCCACCCCACAAGAATGCCTCAAGCGTGGCATCGACCTCGTCATCTTCTCCGGCGATAAGCTCCTCGGCGGCCCCCAGTCCGGCATCATCGGCGGTCGCGCTGATCTCATCGCCGAGATTAAGAAGGAGCCCTTCTTCCGCGCCGTCCGCTGTGATAAACTCATCCTCACCACCTTGCAGGAATCGATCGATCAATACCTCGAAACCAAAGCAGACCCCACTCAGGCCGATGTCCCCGTCCTGAAGTTCCTCCGTACCCCAAGCGATAAACTCCGCGCCCGAGCCGAGGAAATCCTCGCTAATCTCCCTAGCGAAAACATCAGTATCACGATCGAGGACACCCTCGCTCGCCCCGGCGGCGGCACCATGCCCCGCAGTGAGTTCCCCTCCATCGCTCTCAAGCTCGTCCCAAAAAATCAATCCATCTCTAAGCTCGCCAAAACCCTCCGCCTCGGCAGCCCAGCGATCGTTGGCTACACCACAGATGACGCGCTCTTTTTAGACCTCCGCACCATCTTCCCCGAAAGTGACCGCGCCGTTCAGCAAGCACTCAAATCAGCCTTAAGCTAGGCCCTGAATCTAGAATCAGGGATCTAGGATCTGAGGGCTTAGACCTCGCTCGGAGTCGCTTTTTAAGAAGCTAAAATCCCATCAGATAGCGGATCTTCTCCGCGTTCTTTTTGGTCGTCAATTGAGCCAGCAACTCAAATGCCACCTCGATCGCGCTCGCTGGTGAAGTCGAGGTGATTTTATTGCCATCGCAGACGACCTCAGCATCCACCACCTCGGCTCCGAACTCCGCCAACTGCTCCCGCCGAGTCTCACCCATCCGATGATAAGTCACTGCTTTTTTCCCCTTCAATATCCCGCTCTTCCCCAAGGGCAAAGCACCCACACAAATCGAGGCCACCAGTTTGCCACTCTCATCAAAGTCCCGCAACATCTGCAAGACGAGATCATCGTAGGCCTCCTCGAAAAATCCGAACGCTTCAAAGCCACCAGGAAGCGCAAGAGCATCAAAATCTCGGCTCACAAGATCACCTAATAATTGATCTGCTTGCATTCGCAGACCTCCAAAAGTGCCCGAAAGTTCAGCTCTTAGCCCCGCTGTCACGGTCTCGATCGGGACCTCGCCATAATGATTTGCCCAGCCTAACACATCAATAAAAGTTGCCGCTTCTAAAAGCTCAAAGGCATTTGGCAATATCAACAACACACGCTTCATCACAGCAATCTAAAAACTCCAAAAACCAGAACAAAGAAAAATCCCCGCCTCCCTCTAGGAAACGGAAGCCTCCCGCCCATGGCGCTCACTCAGCACGGAGACGAATCGCCTCGCACACCGCCGGGAAGAGCTGCTTCTTTCGTGACACCACTCCGGGCGCCGCAAATTCATTGGATCCCGTTCGATCGAAGGGCATTTTTGAAAGAAGGGATTCCTTACCGACCGCGAGCAAAACGCTATCGTGCTTCCGAATGTCAGTCACCAAAATGGCACAAAAATCGTAGCGGTGCTCATGTCTCAGACCGCGTAATTCCTCCAGAAGCTCTTCCTTCCTCTCCTGCAAGCCCTTCAGGCTGGTTTCCTCCACTTGCGATAAACTCAAAAGAAGCCCTTCTTCACGAAACTCCTTGCGATCAGTCCCCACGATTGACTGCGCATCCGCATGTGAAAGCAAGGAGCCCGAGGAGAAAAAACTCTCCGCAAACTCATCTGCACTCACTCCGGCAAGGCCTGCTAACCAATCGAGCATCTCACGATCGACCTCCGTACTGGTCGGGGAGGTGAGATTGAGAGTATCAGACACCAAGCCGGCACAGAGACATAAAGCCACCGCGGGGTCCGGCTCTAGATTCTTCTCCCGAAATCTTCTCGCCACAATCGTAGAAGAACTCCCGACCGGCTCGTTAATAAAGCGGACCGGATCCCGCGTCACCAAATCACCCGAAAGTCGGTGATGATCTAAGATCTCAATAACACGCGCCTCCTCGACTCCCGTCACCGCTTGGGAGAATTCATTATGATCCACGAGCGATAACTGAGTCCGAGGAGGATCAACAAGGTCGGATTTGGAGAAAACCCCCATCAAACGCCGCGTCCCAGCCTCCACCACTGGGAACAAATCCTGCCCAGAAGAAGCGACCTTTTGGGTGAAGGCACTGACGACCTGATTCGATGATAGCGAGAGAAAATCATCGCTAATAATATTACTCACCTTGCGCGCACAGAGGGCGAGTTTCACGGTCGTCGCCGTGTCATGCGGGCTGCTCAGCACGACCATTCCGCCTTCTTTCGCTTGCTGAGCGATCTCGGCGCTCGGCTCATAGCCGCCCGTCACAAGTAAAGCCCTCACCCCATACTCGACCGCTAGCTGGTGAACAAAAGGAAGGTCACCACAAATCATAAGATAGCGCTCCACCGTTCCCTCCGCTTGCGCCATCGCGAGTCGTCGCCGGATCGTCTCTTGACTTGAGGCCCCCACCATCATCACGAGGTCCTCCTCGGCCGGCGGAAGCTGCGCGCCGGAAAGCGCGCTCGCTCCAAGAGTGGCCCCGATGTTTTCCAAACTCGCGTGCAGTAATTTGACATCCGTCCCGTCAGTCGCGGCGGGCAATAGGAGCTGCAACAGATCGAGAAAGTGCAGCAAGCCCCGTACTTCACCGAGGTCATTCAAGACAGGAACAGCCCTCACACCATGATCAACCATCAGACGATAGGCATTTAAAAAAGTATCATCTTGCTTCACCGCGACGACGCTCCTCCGGCAGATCGAGCCCGCGGTCGGGCGCACATCATCCACCAATATAGGAGCCGGGAGCCCAGCCCGCTCTAAGACAGCCTTAACCCGAGGGGGCAGCTCACCACAGCGAGCCGCTACCACCTCCTCTTCACCCAGCGCGCGCAAATAAGCGGCATGCCCAATGGCTGCGCAAATCGCATCCGCATCCGGGTTCCGATGCCCTAAGACATACCAAGGCGGTGAGATGAGTCGATCAGTAGCCACGCCAGAGAGTCAGACCAAGAACTAAGAAAACCAAGCCTACAATCAGGCCGGTGAGGGAAAATGAGCGCCATCGTGTCTCACTCGCAGTCGCCCAATTAATCCCATCTCGGAATAGATAAGGCATCCCCACAAAGTAGAGTCCCTTAATAATCAGAACGTAGCAGAAGAGCGGCATGACGAACTGTAGCGCGGCCGGCTCAAAGTCAGAGGCATAGAGTAGAGGAGCTGCCACCATTAAGAGGCAGAGTCCTAAGCCACGGACAAAGAGGAACTCCCGCACATACATAATCATCCCGATACAGAACAAGGGCACCCCAAGGACTAAAAACTTCTTCGCTTTGTTAAACTCGCCCAAATCCATCGAGAGGCTCGAAAGGATCCCCTTACCCGGCGGAGCCACGAGTAACCAAAACCACACCATCCCAATGCCCATGAGATAGGTTCCGACTTGTGAATTCCGAGGTAGCTTTTTCGCAATCTCTCTGGACTTCTCAGCCTTTAAAAACATCAAGCCATATAGGACGAGCAAGAAGAGCCCTAGGAGGACTCCGGCACTGCTAAGGGAAATTTCCTGATACGGATGGGGGCCTGGTTTCATGCGCCGTCACGCTAGATTCTTCACCACAGCGGTAAAGGCTTAAATCGTCTCTCATTGGTGAACTTCCGGAGTGCCATACAGGGTATAACCGGTGGAGTCCTCAATCTTAATATCGAGCATCTGCCCCGTCATGCGCTCAGCATCCCCATTAAAAATGACAATCTTATTCTGAGTGGTTCTTCCGCAGAGGGTTTCTTTGTTCGATTTACTCGGTCCCTCGCAGAGCACGCGCTGCACCGTACCGATGAGCTTTGCATTTTTAGCGCTAGTCATCTCACCCTGCATTTGGAGGAGTTCTTGATTCCGCCGCTCCTTCGTCGCCTCATCCAACTGATCTTCCATCTCAGCGGCAGGCGTGTCCTTACGTTTCGAGTAACGGAAGATGAAGCTATTATCAAATCCAATCATTTTCATGCACGCGAGGGTCTCTTGAAAGTCCTCCTCGGTCTCGCCCGGAAAGCCGACAATGACATCTGTCGTGATCGCTAAATCTGGCCGCGCCGCCTTCATCTTCTCACAAATCGCTAAGAATTTCTCATTCTTATACGGTCGCTGCATTCGTTTTAAGATGCGGTCACTCCCGCTCTGCATTGGGAAATGGATGTGTGAACACAGCTTCGGCAAGTAGGTGAACGCCGCCACCAAATCATCACGATACCCGATCGGGTGCGGGCTGGTGAAGCGGATCCGCTCCAGTCCCTCGATCTCATGCACCGCTTCTAACAACTGCACGAAGGGCGACTTCCCATCCACCTTCGGGAACTCAGTCCGCCCGTAAAGATTAACGATTTGACCGAGAAGAGTGACCTCCTTCACCCCTTTCGAGACGAGGCTCCTCACCTCCTCTACGATGTCAGAAATCGGCCGTCCGCGCTCGCGCCCGCGCGTATCTGGCACGATGCAAAACGAGCAACGCATATTGCACCCCTGCATGATACTCACGAAGGCCTTAGCCTGCTGTTGCTCCTTCGGGATGTGATCTTTAATGGTATTCTGACTCCCCTCTTCATCCTCCGTATCCACGACACGCGCTGAGATGACCCGGTCTAAATTAACCTTTACGATCTCATCTCCCTGAACCTCTTCCTCCACTCGCCCGGTGAGCATTTCAGCCCCCACTTCATCCATGCGGGTCTCCAGCCGGCGGCTCAAGATCGAGTCCACATAGTCAAAAACCCGGTGATACTTTTGCGTCCCCACCACCAAGTCCAGATGCGGAACTCTCTTAAAAAGTTCCTCCCCACGGCTCTGCGCCATGCACCCCATAAAGCCAAAAACGACATGCTCCCGCTGCTCCCGATATTTCCCCATGATCCCCATCTTCCCGAGGGCCTTCTGTTCCGCCTGATCACGCACACTGCAAGTGTTGATCAAGATCGCATCCGCCTCCTTCTCGTCAGGCGTCAAGGTATAACCACGATCAGCAAAGGTCTGAGCCACCTGCTCAGAATCACGCTCATTCATCTGTCATCCATATGTCTTAATAAACACCTTCGGCATTGCACATGTCGCTTAACTCCCCCCTCTCGTTTTGCCAAGTCTCAATCAGCGGCTCAGTCCGCCTCATCAGGGGACTCCCCCGTCTCGGCCCAGATCGCCACCTTAAATAAGCATTCCCTAATTATCATCTTTCCGGTATCATAACGAGGTGGCTTCCCAAACTGACATCGATCTCGACTCCTTCATCGAGTTCATGACAAGCGAGAAAAACTCTTCTCCGAAGACTCTCGAAAACTACACCTTGGCCCTCCGCCTTTTTCGGGAATTCCTCGGCGATCAATTCTCGAAATGGCGTGACCTCAGTGCGGATCACTTCCGCGCCTACCTCTTCCAGCTGCAGAAAGATCAGCTGGCCCGCTCCACGATCCGTCTCCGCTTCGCCGCTTATCGTTCATTTTACAAATACCTCGTCCACCGCCGAGGCTATCCAAGGAGCCCCGTCGCGGAAGTCGAGCTACCCAAGGCCGATAAGCCCCTCCCAGTGGTCCTCACGCTCCCCCAGATCGAGGAACTGCTCGCCCTACCCATGCAGAGTGAGCTGCAAGGGCAAGCCCCGCTCTGGATGCGCGAGCGTGATGCCGCGGTCCTTGAGCTCTTTTACTCCACTGGCCTGCGTCTCGCCGAGCTTGCCTCGCTGAACATCGAGGACATTGATCAAATCAACGAGTCCGTCCGCGTGATGGGTAAGGGCTCGAAGGAACGCCTCGTCCCCATCGGCTCTCACGCCATGCTCGCTTTGCAAAAGTACCTCAGCGCTGCCAAGGTCCAGCAAGGGCCCCTCTTTCTCTCAAAACTCCGCAAACGCCTCTCCACCCGCTCGCTGAACTCGCTGCTCAAAAAATACCTCTCAGAGTCCAGTATCCCCTTCAATGTCACCCCGCATAAACTCCGCCACTCCTTCGCCACCCACCTCCTAGACCACGGCGCAGACCTCCGCTCCGTCCAAGCACTCCTGGGGCACGCTTCCCTTTCTACGACTCAGATTTATACCCACGTCACCAAGGAACGTCTCCGAGAAGCTTATCAAGAGGCACACCCTCGGGCCAAGTAAGGGCACCGGAATAGGTCCGCCTTCTGAGCCGCTCTCCGCCTCCTCCTAGCGAATTTCCATTCCGCTTTTTGCAAAAACCCAACGTTCGATCTTTCCGTCTTTGATCAGTGCCTTCGCCTGCACGGGGCGCACGCCGAAGATGGTGGCAGCCTCGTAGGCAGCGAGACCAGTTTGATAGTTCGTTCCATCGATGAGTTCTTCCCCATTGGCCTTCCATCCCTTGACTTGATCGAAGCCGAATTCCTCGACCGCGCCTCCCTGAATGCTCTTTTTCATGAGCGCGATGATTTCTTCATCCGTCAGACTACGAGCGGCCGCTGGAGTGGGAGGCACAACGGCCACCGCCTTCGGCTCAGGCTCAGGCTCAGGTTCAGCTTCGGCCTTCGGGGCAGGCTTCGGCGCCGGGGCAGATTCAGGCTCAGGCTTTGGGGCCGACTCAGGCTTAGAATCGGGAGTTTTAGAATTCACGGCGAGGCCCGTAGACTCTCTTCCCGCCTCTTTTTCATAAATCTGCTGAGCCAGCTGAAGGAAGAGATCAGTATCGCCCGCTTTGATCGTTCCCTTCGCTTTGGCGTTGATTTTCTCCACAATCAGTCCGCCCTCGGCTCGATTAAGAAGCGTCACGACCTCTCCCTTTTTCAGCAGAACTTTTCCCTCGCCGCTGGGCTTAGGAAGCGACGTGGCTTTCGTGATTTTGACGAGCTGGGGGAGAGCATCATCTCGGAACTCAGCCAACTTAATATCATAGCGAGCTCCCCGATACTCCACTGTCACGATCTGGTCTTTTTCAGCGACCCGCTCCTTCACCAAAAAAGGCGTGAGCGAGGGCCCTAGAACATATCCCAAGAAATAGAGAACGAAGATAACGACGATAAATTGGAGATACTTCATAAAACAAAGAACGAACGGACGAGCCGAAGCTAAGAAAAGCCACGCCACTTGTCACGCCGTCAAAGTCAGGATTTGACCTTTTCTCCAGATCACAAGAGGCTGCGCCCATGGCAGAGACCCGATTGTTCCTTCTAGACGGCATGGCCCTGATTTACCGTGCCCACTTTGCCTTCATCAGAAATCCCATCACAAATTCGCAGGGAGTCGATACCTCCGCGATTTACGGATTCACCAACACCCTTCTCACGATCATTGAAAAAGAAAAGCCAACTCATCTAGCCGTGGCTTTTGACACCTCCGCACCAACCTCGCGGCACCAGCTCTATCCCGAGTATAAAGCGCAGCGTGAGGCCATGCCCGAGGCCTTGGCACAAGCCATCCCAGAGGTCAAAAAACTCTGTCAGGCAATGAAAATCCCCCTCCTCGTGATGGATGGCTTTGAGGCAGATGACATCATCGGAACGATCGCTCAGCGCGCTGAAGAACGGGGTGACATTAACACCTTCATGGTCACCCCGGATAAGGACTTCGCCCAGCTGGTCGGGCCGCGAACCTCAATGTGGAAGCCGGGTCGCCAAGGGGCAGATCATGAGGTGCTGGATCTGCCGACCATTCTGAAGAATTGGGAGATCGAGCACCCCAAACAAGTGATCGATATCCTAGGACTTTGGGGAGATGCCTCTGATAATATTCCGGGCGTCCCGGGGATCGGCGAGAAGACCGCCAAGAAGCTCGTCGCACGCTACGGCTCGGTCGAGGGCCTCCTCGCTAACACCGATCAGCTCAAGGGAAAGCAGAAGGAAAACGTCACCAATTTTGCAGAGCAAGCTCTCCTCTCTAAAGAACTTGCCACAATCATCCTAGACGTGCCCGTGGAAGAGAATCTCGATGACTTCGCGCGCCAAGAAGCTGATGAAGAGACCTTGCGCGGGCTCTTTGAAGCTTGGGAATTCCGCACGCTCACCAAACGCGTTTTTGGCCGCTCAGAAGTCAGCCAAGATGCCGCTCCGGCCCCGATCTTCGAGAGCTTAAAAACCCTCCAAGATGTCCCGCACCACTATCAGCTCATCGAGGATGAAGCTCAGCTCGGCCAGCTCGCCAAGGACCTCCTAGCGGCGGATCATTTCTGCTTCGATGTCGAGACCACTTCGCTAGATCGCTTTCAGGCCCAGCTCCTCGGCATCGCCTTCTCGCTCAAAACCGGAGAAGCCTCCTACCTCCCCATCCGCGATTGGAAGACCCAGCGTGAAATCCTCCGCCCCGTCTTCCAATCCCCCGCGCTCAAGATCGGACATCATCTCAAGTTCGACCTCGCCATCATGCTCTCCCACGGGATGGAAGTAAGCGGACCATTTTTTGACACCATGCTCGCGCACTGCCTCATCGCGCCGGATCAAAAGCACAGCATGGATGCCCTCGCAGAAAACCTCCTCGCATACTCCCCCATTAAGCTTCTCGACCTCTTCACCGAAAAGGAAACTGAAGAGGACGACCTCTTTGCCGCGGCCGCGAAAAAAAAGGCCTCAAAAGGCGAGCTAGACCCCTCAGAAATCGCGGTTGAAGCCCTCGCCGAATACGCCGCTGAAGATGCAGACGTGACCCTGCAACTCTACGAGAAACTTCTCCCGCAACTCAGCGAAATGGGCGTGGTTGAGGTCATGAATGAGATTGAATCCCCCCTCCTGCCCGTCCTCGTCGCGATGGAAGCGGAGGGCATCTCAATGGACCAGCACGTCCTCGATGAGGTCGGTGAGGTACTGGGAAAAAAGATCGAGACTCTCAGCGCTGAAATCGAGAAAGACGCCGGTAAGCCCTTTAATCTTAACTCTCCGAAGCAGCTAGGGGAAATTCTCTTTGGTGAAATGAAACTGGTTGAAAAGCCCAAGAAAACCAAAACAGGCCAATTCAAAACCGATGAGCAAACCCTCTCAACCCTCGCCCCAAAGCACCCCATCGTGGCCAATATCCTCAGCTACCGGGAAGCGAGTAAATTAAAGTCCACTTACGTCGACGCACTCCCCACCCATCGCGCTGCGCACAGCGGCCGCGTGCACACCCACCTCCACCAACTCCTCACCTCGACGGGCCGCCTCGCCTCCAGTGACCCCAACCTCCAAAACATCCCCGTGCGCTCCGAAATGGGCCGGGAACTACGCCGCGCCTTCGTCCCCCGGGGCCCTGAATACACCCTCATGGCAGCAGATTACTCACAAGTGGAGCTCCGTGTCATGGCCGCTCTTTCTGGTGATCCCACCATGATCGAGGCCTTCCAGAAGGACCTCGATATCCACCGCGCCACCGCAGCGCGAGTCTATGGCGTAGAGGATGACGCCGTCCTGCCAGAGATGCGGCGCAACGCCAAGATGGTCAACTTTGGCATCATCTATGGCATCTCCGCCTTTGGTCTCTCCCAGCGCCTCGGCATCCCCCGCGGGGAGGCCGCCGAGATCATCCAAACCTACTTCGAGAAATACCCAGACATCGCCCGTTTTATGGAGGAGGTCACCGAAAAAGTCCGCACGAATGGATACGCTGAGACCCTCACAGGCCGCCGCCGCTATTTTAAAGACATCAACTCTGGCAATGCGAACATCCGTGCCAATGCCGAACGCGCCGCGATCAATAGCCCCATTCAAGGAAGCGCGGCCGACCTCATCAAAATCGCAATGGTCCGCATTCACGAGCTCATGCAGGGCCGAAAGTCAAAAATGATTCTCCAAGTGCATGACGAGCTCCTCTTTGACCTCCACCAAGACGAGCGAGAAGAGCTCCCGCCCCTCATTCAAGAAGCGATGGAGTCGGCGATCACTCTCCCGAACGCGGTGCCTCTGAAAATTGACAGCGGATTTGGAGACAACTGGTTGCAAGCGCACTAAGATTCCCTACACTCGTCCCTGTTATGAATTCATTTTTAAAACTCAGCCTCATCGGACTCCTAACGACTTTCAGCTTCGCTCAGGAGACGAAAGCTCCAGCGAAAGAGAAGATGGAGGAAAAGAAAGAAGCCAAAAAAGAGGCCCCAGAAGTGACCGTCCTGATGGCCACCTCCCTGGGTGACATTCACATTCAGCTCGACTCTAAGAGCGCACCAATCTCAGTGGAAAACTTCCTGAAATACGTCGATGACAAATTCTACGATGGGACTGTCTTTCACCGCATCATCAATGGCTTCATGATCCAAGGAGGAGGCTTCACGATGGACGGCGATCAGCTCAAGAAATCCGAGACCCGCGCCGCAATTAAAAACGAGAGCGAGAACACTCCCCCAAACAAAACAGGGACGATTGGAATGGCCCGCACCGCCGCGCCAAACACCGCAACCTCGCAATTCTACATCAACGTAGTCGATAACGATGGCCTCAACTACCCAGCCCACGGCGGAGGTTACGCCGTTTTCGGAAAGGTCACGCAGGGAATGGATGTCGTCAATAAGATCAAGGCCGTCAAAACCGGAAGCAAAGGTGGCATGAAGGATGTCCCAAATGAGCCTGTGATCATCAAGTCCGTGACACGAGTGAAAGCTCCATAACTGAGCTCAATTACGTCACAGCCCCCCCCGATGAAGCTCTTCACCCCTTCGCTCTCACTTCCGCTCCCGCTTCTCATTTCCGCACTTTTCCTAATCTCTTGCAATGGAGATTCCGACAAGGGCGAGGAAGCGAGAGAAAAGGCTCAGGCAGCACTTGAAAGCGACATCAAAGGTCGCGCTGAAAATGAAAGTGCCCACTCCACTCATCTGGCGAGCGGCCCGCTCATCGTCATCGAGACCAATCTGGGGACGATCAAGGCTAGGCTGCACGCAGACCGCGCTCCCCTCACCGTGACGAACTTCCTAAGCTATGTCGATGAGGGCTTTTTTGATGGCACGATCTTTCACCGAGTCATTTCAAACTTCATGATTCAAGGAGGCGGATTTGAAATCTCAGGAGGGACACCTAAGGAGAAGAAGAACCGCTCCCCGATCCAAAACGAGAGCCAAAAGACCCATAAAAATACTCGCGGAACTCTCGCCATGGCTCGCTTAAATGATCCCCACTCCGCGACCAGCCAATTCTTCATCAACGTGCAAGACAACCCCAACCTCGACTACCCCAGCAATGGTGGAGGCTACGCCGTCTTCGGGGAAGTCATCGCTGGCATGGAAATCGTCGATCAGATTAAAGAAGTCAAAACAGACCGCCTGCCAGTTCTCAATCTCGTCGGTAAACTCTATCGAGTAGGAAACCCGAGTGATGTCCCGCTTGAACCGGTCATCATCACCTCCATTCGCCGCGTGGCCTCTGACTAATCACTCCCTCTTTATGCTGCTTTGGCTTTTTCCCCCGCTGGGCTTCCTGCTCGGCTCCATCCCTTTCGGTCTCCTCCTCGGTCGGCTCAAAGGCCTAGACATCCGTGACCACGGCTCCGGCAACATTGGCGCCACTAATGTCTTCCGCACCTTAGGAAAGGGATTCGGTATCCTCTGTCTCTTCCTCGATTTTTGCAAAGGATTCATCCCAGTCCTCCTCTGCCAACTCACAATCCCGGAGAACTCCCTGGGCCAGAGCATCGCAGTCCTCACCGCGCTCGCCGCCATTCTGGGGCATAACTACTCGCCTTGGATCGGCTTCAAAGGCGGAAAAGGCATCGCTACCAGCGCCGGGGCTTTGGCCGCCCTCATGCCGCCCGTCGCCTTAGCCCTTCTCATCCTGATTTTCATCGTGGTCACTTTACTCACCAAGTATGTTTCGCTTGGCAGCATGGCCGCCGCGCTGGCGCTTCCCCTCCTCACTTTTTACGGCTCATACCATCATGGTAAAATCGCCGATGGAACTTGGAATAAGCCACTCTTCATCTTCACTCTCATCGCCGGAGGCCTCGCCATTTGGAAGCACCGTGCCAACCTTGCCCGCCTCCGTGCCGGCACTGAAAATAAAATCGGGCATAAAAACAAAAACGCCGCTTCATGACTTTTAAAAACCCCGTCGTAGTAGGAGCCGGATCTTGGGGGACCGCTCTCGCCACCTTCCTCGCTCACAAGTGCCCGCAAGTCCATCTCCTCGGCCGTGATCCAGCAAATGCTCAGGCCATTAACGAAACGCATTGCAATGCGCGCTATTTACCAAAGGCCACCCTTCCTGAGAATCTCATCGCCACCATTGATGAGAACATTGTCAAAACAGCCGATCTACTCCTCTTCGTCGTTCCCACCTCGGCGACCCGCTCCACCGCAGAGAAGCTGGCCGCGCTCGGAGTTCCAGAATCTGCAGTCCTCCTCTCCTGCTCGAAGGGCATCGAGCTCGATAGCGGAAAACGCATGTCACAGATCATCGCAGATAGCTTTCCTCTCAACCCCATCGCGGTTCTCTCCGGCCCGAATCATGCTGAGGAAATCGCGCAGGGACTCCCCGCCGCCGTAACAATCGGCTGCCACGGAAACCAGCTCGGCGAGGCGCTCCAAGAAATCTTTGCTAACGAGCGCTTCCGCTCATACACCAATCAAGACGTCGCAGGGATCGAGCTCGGCGGCGCGATTAAGAACGTCTTCGCGATCGCCGCCGGAGTCGCGGTGGGCCTAAAGCTGGGAGATAATGCGAACTCCGCGCTCGTGACCCGCGCCCTCGCCGAAATGACCCGGCTCGGAACAGACCTAGGCGGGCAGCCAGAAACTTTCGCAGGTCTTTCGGGCCTCGGAGACCTCATCGCCACCTGCTTTTCTGTCCACTCACGGAATCACAAAATCGGCCTCGCTCTCGGGCAGGGAAAATCGCTCGAGCAAGCCGTCGCAGAACTTGGCATGGTGGCGGAAGGAGTTCCCAATACCCGCTCGATCTATGAGGCCGCGCGGCGAGGCAATACGCGCACCCCCATCCTTGATGTCGTCTACGCCATGCTTTATCAAAAGGTTCCGCCCGCCGAGGCGCTAGACCAGCTCTTCCGCCGCAGTCCGCGCAAAGAAAGCGAATAGAACGTCCGGCCTCCCAGATTTTTTCCTCAATGCCCCCTCACTCAGCGAGTCCCAGCTTCCTAGGTCTCCTCCGCCATTAACTGCGCCCGGTAAACCTGCATCTCCTCGCGCTGGCTTGCACTCACTTCTGGGTAAGTCATTTCCATCGATTCTAGCTCTTGCTTGATCACCTCCGCCACCATGAGGCGCATGTTCTTCTTATCATCAGCCGGAATGACAAACCACGGCGCTTCTGGTCTCGCCGTCTCTTGAATGGCCTCCTCGTAAGCCCCTTGATAGTCCTCCCAAAAGCCACGCTCCTTCAGATCCCCCTCATTGAATTTCCAATTCTTTTCCTGCTCATCAATCCGAGCCACAAAGCGGCGGCGCTGCTCCTCCTTACTAAGGTTCAAAAAGAACTTGAGAACCCGAGTGCCATTTCTCGCCAGATGTGCCTCATGATCACGGATCGAGTCATAGCGCCCAGCCCAGAGCTCAGCGAGATTCTCCTCCGGAAGCCTTTGATGCTTTGTCACGATTTCAGGATGCACTTTCACGACTAAGACCTCCTCATAATACGAACGGTTGAAAACGGCGATGTTCCCTCGCCGCGGAAGCTGAGACTGACTGCGCCAGAGAAACTCATGGTCGATTTCTTCCTCACTCGGTCTTTTAAACGATGACACCGAGACCCCATGAGGATTAATCCCAGACATCACGGCGCGAATCGTGCCATCTTTCCCCGCCGCATCCATCGCCTGAAAAATACAGAGCAAACTGTAACGATCATGCGCATACATCTTTTCCTGCAGCGCATTTAGAGTCTTACGGGATTTTTTGATCTGTTTCTTATAATCTGCCTTATCTCGATAGAGTTTAGGAAGGGCATGCGGACGTTCGGAAATACGGAACTCATGGTCTCCGTCAATTTTCAGATCAGAGAGAAACTCGCGGTTTTTCATCCCCCAAGCATAGCGACTCCCCCACGAAGGTGAAGGTGAAGCGGAAAAAAAAAGCCCCCTCGCAAACGAGTTCACCCTCTAAAGCCACTTTTTCCCTCAAAAAAAAAATAAGACCCGATTTGCTCGAATTTTCAATAAATATCAGGCAACTTGAAACGATCTGAAAAGTTAGGCTGGTAAGTGAATGCCATTACCGTTTGTATATCCGCCGCAGGCGGAACGGGCATTTTGCTCTCACTGCTTGCTCTCAAAGCCTTTCTATCCCCTTCGTATTTCTTGAGCCTCAATCGTACAGAATACAAATACCTGATCTCGCTCGACCAAATGGAGCAGATTCAGCGTGATCTTGACGATCGCCTCATCGTAGACAGCCTGGCTTCAGAAGACGGCTGCTATCCCATCGTTACGGAGTATTTTGAAACCCCTGACCGGGAGTGCTTTTGGGAAAAAGAGCGCCGCCTTGCCAGCCGCCGTAAGATCCGGGTGCGGATTTACGGAAATGAGGGTGGCAAGATCCCACCCACCGGATTTATCGAGATTAAGCATAAGCACTTCGGCCTAGGGGCTAAGAGAAGACTCTTTCTACCCGTCGAAGAAGCCATCGAGTTCGCAAAAGGTAACTTTGAGATTCTCAAGACCGTGAAAAGAGATTGGTCCCGCACTCAGCGGATGATCATCAAAGAACTCTTCGACATGATCGAGCGGCGGCGCTTTGGCCCCGCCATCCAGCTCCGATATGACCGCAAAGCACTCATGACGCAGGATGGCCAACTGCGGATCACCTTCGATACCCGCTTAATGTGCCGGAGCGAGCTTCTCCCGCTCGAGGCTGATGACCAGCGCTTCGAGACTTACATCATTCCACCTGATCGATCGATTTTTGAAGTGAAATCAATTGGCCCCGTTCCTTTTTGGTTCCGCGAATACGGAGGCGAGGTCGGGCTAGTTCGCCGAAGTTTTAGTAAGTTTTGTACCGCCATGAAGGTCATCGACCCCGTGCTTAGAGCCCAAATCGGCCACCTCAAATCTCCCGCTGCCTAAGGCAGCAACTGACTCACACACTATCATTCATCACAACTACGACCATGGATTCCGTTCTCGCTACCTTTGACTTTCTTACCGAAAATTCCGGTCCTAAATCTGACGGCCCTCCGCCCCTGGAAGTGCTGGGAGCAATGACCTTGAGCTTCTTCCTGAACATGATCATCGGCCTGCTTTATAAGAGCACTTATAAAGGGACCCGATACTCACAAGACTACGTTCACACCCTCGTCATCATTGGCACGGTGACAACCATTCTCATTATGGTGGTCAATGGCAGCCCCGCAGTCGCCTTCGGAGCCTTTGCAGCCTTCTCGATGATCCGCTTCCGCCGGAACTTAGGCCAGTCCCGTGACCTCGCTTTCGTCTTCTTCGCGATGGCTACCGGAATGGGCATTGGAGCTCAGCAATACACCATCGTGGCGATCACCACCATTATTGTGGTCCTCGCAATCCTCTTCATCTCGAAAGGTGACACCTTCGCGCCGAATCGCGCCTCCCACCAACTGCGTATCCGCGTGAATAACGATGTCGATTACTCCAAGGCCTTTAATGAGATTTTCTCAAAGTTCACTGACGCCATCGAGATGATCAGTGTGGAATCAGTCCAAGCCGGCATGATGAGTGAGCTGCGCTACGGCCTCGTCCTCAAGGAAGGCATCCACGTCTCCGACTTCATGGAGGAAGTGCAGATCGCTTGCGGAAATAACCGCGCGATCCTCACCACCACCACCCGCGAGCTAGACATGTAAGATCGTGCTAGATTTCTTGAGCTCCCTCAAATTCCTCAGCCCCTACCCGTGAGGGCATTGACAAAAAAGCCCCCTGCTTCTTTGGACTATTTAGCCGATTTAGCCTCCTTGGCCCCTTTCTCGTTTCTTCCCCACTCTTAAACTTTCTTCAAAGCGCCGGTGGAGTCACCAAAGCGCTTCTCCTTCACTCCAAATTCATGGAGCATGCGGAGATAAAGATTAGAAAGCGGGACCTCTTCGCCAAGATCGACATGGCGCCCCGGCTTAAAGGCTCCGCCCGCATTTCCTCCCACGATTACGGGGAGATCACGATGACTGTGGCGATTCCCATCTGCGATGCCGCTGCCATAAACGATCATGGAGTTATGCAAGAGTGACTGCCCATCTACATCTTCCGTGCTCTTCATCTTCTCCATGAAGTAAGCAAGCTGCTCGAGGTAGAATTCATCGATCTTTTGGATCTTATCAAGATTGTCTTTCTTCTGCTTATGGTGAGAGAGATTGTGGTGTCCCTCGGAAACCCCGATTTCCTTAAATGAGCGGTTACTCCCATCATGCGCGAGGAGAAAGGTGGAGATCCGTGTGCTATCGGTCTGAAAGGCAAGAACCATCATGTCCATAAGGAGGCGCATGTGTTCCTTATAGTTTTCAGGCTGGCCAGATGGGGTCGCCACACCGGGATCGAGCGGAGCGCCGAGGCTCTCGCTCTTCTGGATCTGACGCTCGATTTCTCGCACCCCGGTCAGGTATTCTTCCAGCTTGTGCTGATCATTCCGGCCGAGGTGTCGATGCATCGCTTTGGCGTCATCTGAGATGAAATCGAGAATCGATTTCTGGGTGGATCGGCGCTGGGCAAGACTCTTCGCACGGTCCTTCGCAGATCCCGCCCCAAAGAGCCGCTCGAAGACGAGGCGCGGATTAGCCTCAGGAGTATTCGGCTGATTTTCAGAGCGCCATGAAAGGTTGAATTGGTAAGCGCAGGAGTAGCCGGAGTCACAGCGACCCGACTTGCGGACCCCATCGCAGGTCAACTCTAGCGAGGAGAGGCGGGTCTGATTTTCCACCGCTCGAGCCGCAATTTGATCCACTGAGGTGCCGACTTTGATATCGGCCCCAGAGGTCTTTTTAGCGCGCTGCCCGGTGAGAAAGGTGGCGTTACTGCGAGCGTGATCACCGGCTCCATCCTTCCCAGCCTCCGCCTGCTTGTGCGCAAAGCCAGAAAAGATCTGCATATCCTCCTTATGCTTTTCAAGAGCGGCCATACTTTTACCAAGACGGTAGCCACGCCCACTTCCAGAGGGCCTCCAGTGTTCTAAATTCACGCCATTGGGAATGTAAAGATAGGCCATGCGCAGTGGGCTCCCCTTCGCAGTGGTAGCGGGGCTAGCTAGCGGCGCAGCCATCAGAGGATTAAGCGATTCCATGGCAGGAAGACCCACCGCAGCACCTAGGCCGCGCAAGAATTTACGTCGGGCTAAAATCACATCTTTACTCATCGTATGTAGTTTACGCGATGATTCCGTATTTTCTCGCACGAAAAATGAACTATCCGCCGCGCCTCTTCTGGAAGGCTGCGCTCTCGATCACCGCGATGAGGAGTTCCTTAAGGCTGCCCTGATTGGCCTTGGTCCGCTCGACGAGGAAATCGATCGTGACGGCATCGAAGTATTCAGGACCGCGGCCGAGGGCGTAGGTGAGGAGTTTTTCGCTCAAGCAGCGGTAGAAGTCATCTCGCCGTTCATTGGCGAGGACTTTCTTCAGGCTCGCGACATCCTGAAACTTTTCCCCTGTGATGAGGACCCCTGAGGAGTCAATTTCCATCCCCTGGTCCTTCGTGCGGAATTGGCCGATTGCATTGAAATTCTCCAAGCCTAGGCCGATCGGGTCCATGCGTTGATGGCAGCTCGCGCAGATTGGTTTTTCACGATGAATTTCCATCATCTGGCGCATCGAGAGGGCTTTCTCACTGCCATGAGCGGCTTCTTCCAGCTCCGGAATGTCAGGTGGAGCGGGAGGCGCGGGAGTGCCGAGGAGATTATCGAGGACGAAGAGGCCCCGCTTCACGGGTGAGGTGCGTGTGGGGTTCGAGGTGACGACGAGAAAAGTCCCCTGCCCTAAGATTCCGCCGCGCTGGGGGTGCTCATGCAGATCGACAAGCCTTAGCTCAGGCCCTTTGACATCGGGGATTTGATAAAAGCGAGCGAGGCGTTCATTTAAAAAACTGTAGCGGGCTGAGATGAGTTCCTCGGCGGGGCGGTCATTTTTTAGAACAAAGTCGAAGAAGAGCTGAGTCTCTCTCTTCATATCGCTACGGAGCCTCCCGCTAAAGACACGGTTCGCGGTCCGCTCATCTTTGCTACCGAGAATGCGGCGGGCATCAATCGCTGAGCCTTCGACATCATGGGCCTGCAACCACTGGCCGACGAAGTGATTGACGAAGCGGCGTGACTTAGGGCTGGCGAGCATACGCTCGATCTGAGCCCGGAGGTTCTGGCGGAGCCCCTTTTGATAAGCGAGGCTGAGGAGCTCATCGTCAGGAACAGAGCTCCAAAGAAAAAAGGAAAGCCGTGAGGCCAGAGCGTATTCATCAAGCTGGAAGACCTTCCCTTTATTATTCGGCTCAGGCTGGATCTCAGCGCGGAAGAGGAAGCGTGGCGAGGCCAGCACGGCGGTCATGGCGTGTTTGATGCCATCTTCAAAGGTCTGCCCAGGTGACTGATCTACTTCCATCGCCATTTTCACGAGGCGCGCCACGGTCCCCCGATCGAGCGGGCGACGGAAGGCGCGACTCACGAAGCTGCGCATGATCTTACGAGCATAGAGCTCTCGCTCACGGAGGTCCTTGGGAGCTGGCCCATCGACCATGATCATGCGGTATCCTTTCGGAAACTCTTGATAACTTCCATCAAGAGGTCCCTTAAGGGTGATTTTTTTGAGGACGATGGATTGCTCCCCCTGCCCTTCTCCCGGCCCCTCTCGCGGGGAAACACGCACCTCTATTTTATGCTCCCCCGCTGTCAGGTCTGCCTGACCTGCGAGAACGATTTTTTCACTCTGATCCCAGCCGGCGATCCGTTGAGAAATTTGGCGCCCATTGACTGAGAGCTCGACTCGGGCACTCTGGTCAGTGGCCTGATCGGAACCGCGGACGGCGTAATCAAGCGCAATTTGATAGCGACCCTTCGCGGGGACTTTCCCTTTCAAGAAGACACTGCGCTGAGTTTTAAAGGGAAGCCACACGGGGTCTTGTTTTTCATCACCTTCATTTTGAAAATGGTCTCCCTCGAAGGTCAGGACGGGGATCTGAGCGGCCGCCCCCTTCGGCAAAGCCTCCTCGACGATGCTGGAGGCGGCGCTTAGATACTTCTCCATGTGCAGGGGCGAGATGCTGAGAACGTCCCCAATGGTATCGAAGCCATAGCCGGTATCGTCCGCAGGAAAATTCTCCCAAGTTTTGTAACTCACCCCCAAGAGATCTTGAATGGCGTAATGATACTCCACGCGATTCAGACGCCGGATCGTGACCCGCCCAGGATCCGGATTCTCAGGATCTAGCTTAAAAACCCGCTTCTCGATCCACGAGAGCAGCAGCCGCTTTTCCTCCAAGTCTGGCTGATCTTTCTTAGGCGGCGGCATGATTTGAGAGCGCAAATTCCGCCACACCGCGAGCCAATGCTGCACGTCATCCAGATGCTTACTGAGTTCCTCATATTCATCCATCGAGAACTCCCCGCGCGCACGGCCATCACCATGACAATCATAGCAATAATCTTGGAGTAAGGGCTCAATCTCCTTCTCAAAAGAAAGCTCAGCCCGCGCACTCAGCAAGGCCAGCGGAGCGCATAGGAAAAGGGACAAAAACTTCATCACACGATTGATACGTTTTATTTCAGGGAATCCTACCTTGGAATTTGTAAAATTTCCGAGAATCGCGATTGCCTTCCGAGAGCGCTTGGTGTCATTTCGTGCCTCCTCCAGAGGCTTTTTAAGCTCCCTCACACATCCTCTTACCTTAGAATCACTCATGAAAGCTCTTGTTAAAGCAGAGTCCGCACCAGGCCTAACCCTCACAGAGGTCGAGCAACCCACTCCGGGGCCGCGGGAAGTGCTCATCCAAGTAGACCGCACCGGAATCTGCGGAACAGACCTCCACATTTACAACTGGGATGACTGGGCTCAAAAAACGATCCCCGTCCCCTTGGTGGTGGGTCACGAGTTCGTGGGGCGCATTGTTGAACTCGGGAAGGATGTCGATTTTTTAAAGACTGGGGATTTAGTTTCTGGCGAGGGTCATCTGATCTGCGGGCGCTGCCGGAACTGTCTCGCAGGACGCCGCCATTACTGTAAAGAAACACTCGGAGTCGGAGTAAATTCGGCGGGAGCCTTTGCTGAATTCATGGTCCTCCCCGCCACCAATGTCTGGAAACTCGCCCCAGAAATCTCTAAAGATAGCGCTGCTATTTTTGACCCTTTTGGCAATGCCACTCACACGGCCCTTACCTTCCCTCTGCTGGGTGAAGATGTCCTCATTACCGGCGCCGGACCGATCGGCTGCATGGCTGCTGGAATTGCGAAACACGCTGGAGCACGGCATGTCGTGGTCACTGATTTAAACCCACAAAGGCTCGCCCTCGCTGAAAAAATGGGAGCAACGCGGACGGTCGATGTCACGAAACAAAAGCTCCCCGACGTCCAAGAAGAACTCGGCATGAGTGAGGGCTTTGACGTGGGCATGGAAATGTCCGGTAATAAATTTGCCTTTAATGATCTCATCTCGAACATGCGCCACAGTGGACAAATCGCCCTTCTAGGCATCCCAGAACCAGGGATCGGGATCGACTGGAATCAGGTGATTTTCAACTCCCTGACCATTCAGGGAATCTATGGCCGCAAGATGTTCGACACTTGGTATCAAATGACCTCCATGATCCAGTCTGGGCTAGAAATCGAGCCGGTGATTACCCACCGCTTCGACTTCCAAGACTTTGAAAAAGGCTTCTCAGCCATGAATGAAGGATCCTGCGGGAAAGTCATTCTGCACTGGGCCGACCTCGGCTAAAAACTCACTCTCATCTCACGATTATGCTCACTCACAATTTCCAAAACCAACTCGGCGAGACGCTTTCACAAATCGAGAGCGATGGCCTCTATAAAAACGAGCGCCAAATCGCTTCTGCTCAGGATGCCGAAATCACCCTGCAAGATGGCCGGAAGGTCCTCAATATGTGCGCCAATAATTACCTCGGCTTGGCAAATCACCCTGAAGTCTGCGAGGCCGCTCAGAAGGCAATTTCAAGCCACGGCTTCGGCCTCGCTTCCGTCCGCTTTATCTGTGGCACGCAGACGATGCATCGCCAGCTAGAAGTCGCTCTCAGTGAGTTTTTGGGCACGGAAGACACCATTCTTTACCCTTCATGCTTCGATGCGAACGGAGGGCTTTTTGAAACCATCCTCAGCGCGGAAGACGCCGTGATTTCTGACTCACTGAACCACGCCTCAATCATCGATGGAGTCCGCCTCTGCAAGGCGAAGCGTTTCCGCTACGCCAACAATGATCTTGCCGACTTAGAGGAGCAACTCAAAGCAGCTGATGCTGCCGGAGCGCGGCACAAACTCATCACCACTGATGGCTCATTTTCAATGGACGGAGTGATCGCGGATCTTGCTGGGATTCACGCCCTCGCTGACAAATACGAGGCGCTAGTCCACTTTGACGACTGCCACTCGACGGGCTTCCTTGGCGATACGGGACGCGGAACCCATGAACACTGCGGGCTGATGGGCAAGATTGACCTGACCACCGGCACCCTTGGAAAAGCGCTCGGAGGGGCCTCCGGTGGCTATACTTCTGGGAAGAAAGAGATTATTGATCTACTTCGCCAACGTTCCCGGCCCTATCTCTTCTCAAATAGCATCGCTCCCCCGATCGTGGCTGCTTCGCTAAAGGTCCTCGAGATTTTGAGCGCCTCGACCGAGCTCGCGGATCGTGTGAAAGCGAACACGAAGTATTTCCGCGATGGGCTCTCCTCGACGGGTTTTGAGATTCTCGGAAAAGAGCACCCCATCTCTCCTGTCCTTCTAGGAGATGCTGAACTTTCCCAGAAGTTCTCCGCAAAGTTGTTAGAAAAAAACATCTACGCCATCGGCTTCTTCTACCCAGTCGTCCCCCAAGGAAAGGCCCGGATCCGGACTCAAATTTCCGCTGCCCATACGCAGGATCATTTGGACCAAGCGCTGGAGGCCTTCGTGAGCGTGGGACGTGAATTGGGAGTGTGCTAGAGCGCTAGATCCCCTGCCTATTTCGGTAATTCGCCCTTCTCTTTTTTCAGTCGGAGCTGCCCACAGGCAGCCTCGATATCATGCCCTTTTTCTAATCGTAAAGTGGCTGAAATTCCGGCTTTGCTTAAGACATTTTTAAAACGAGTGCAATCGGCATCTGACGGGCGCACCCACTCCAGACCATCGACCGTATTATAAGGAATAAGGTTCACCTTAGCCTTGAGAGATGCCGCCCGCTTTGCCAAAAGAACGGCCTGCTCAATTCCTGCATTCACGCCCTCGATTAAAATATATTCCAACGTGATTTTTTGATTCTTCTTTGAGTTCCAGACTCTCAGCGCATCGAAAAGTTCAGCGACGGGGAACTTCTGATTCACGGGCATGATCTTATTCCGCGTCTCATCATCCGGGCCATGGAGCGAGATCGCGAGCCGAATTTGGCGAGGAAATTCAGCGAGTTTTTTGATCTGAGGAACGAGGCCTGAAGTAGAAACCGTAATCCGGCGCGCCCCGATATTGAGACCCCAATCGGAGGTGATCATCTCCAGCGCCTCACAGAGATTTGCAAAATTTGCGAGGGGCTCCCCCATTCCCATAAAAACGAGATTATTCACTTTTTCGCCCGAGAGTTCTTCGGCCAAAATGATCTGAGCCACAATCTCAGCCGCACTCAGATTCCGCGAAAATCCATCTAAGCCTGATGCACAAAATTTACACCCGTATGCGCAACCCACCTGCGATGAGACACAGAGAGTATGGCGATCAGAGGTCTCCCCATACAGGGCAGGTGAGGCAGGGATGAGAACCGTCTCCACGTAACGCCCATCCGAAAGCTCCAGAAGAAACTTACGAGTGGTATCCGCCGAGCCCTTCGTCAAAGTATGCTTCAGCGGACGGAGGGGATATTTTTCAGCTAGGCCATCTCGCAAAGGCTCTGGCAGATTTGACATTTCATCCCAAGAACGGGCCCGCTTTTTATAAATCCAATCGAGAATTTGGCCCGCCCGATACGCGGGCTGACCCAGCTCAGTGAGAAGCTCGGCCAGTTGGGTTTGAGTTAGCATGAAGAGTAGAAAGCTGACTTAAGAACAGGGGCGACACAATACAAATGGCGAAACAACAAGAGCGATAAAGTCTTGCTCCGTCCCCTCCCACTGCGCCGCGTGGAGCTCCTCAATCTTGACCAAGTGCGCAGACTTTAGCCAAGCTTCGATCTGTTTTTTATGGTCCGCCACCAGTTCAGCTCCGACTTCCTCCAGCTTTAATTCTGGATCGACAAAAAACAAAGTTCCCTTCTCGTAGTGTTCCTTGAGGTATTCCCAAGTGACCTCTCCGAGGTACTTGGAGAGTTTTTCTTCACTGCTGCTTTGATCCTCCCCCAGCATTCCGTAGCGCATATTTTCTGAAGCCATTTTATGAAATCCGTTTGAGAGTTTGTCGTCCTTTTGTCAGCGTTCCACCCTTAACAATGCGGCAGCGCAGACCGCCATAGCCTCTCAGAAACTGATCGACCCCAGGGGCGCAAGCCTCATCCATCCAGTAGCAGGGCTTCGCTTCCTGACTACCGGTCAACTCGACTTCTCCGAGGCTAAAACACTCACCAATGAGCGCATTTAAATCCGGCCCCTTCAGAACAACATTCCGCCGAAAGGCGCTAGGCTTCAGGTCCGGAAGCTCAAAACGCTTCTTCACTCGCTCATAAGTCGCGTAGTCAAACAAGGTGATCTGCCCCTTATAATCTTCCTCGTAGTCAAAGAAGCGGTCATTGACCACGCCACGTCCCGCCACGAGTTCAATCTCCTCACACTCGATAATCTTGTGATTCTCAGAACCTTTCCCGTGACGACCAAAGTAATTGTGGCCCGAAGAAATGAATAGATCGGTCACATCCACCGAGGTTTCGCTCATAAGAGTGACGCTAGCAAAGCTCCTCGACAAGCGCAATGACAGGCATCCTGTCGCCCCCAGTTTTCCCTAATTGATCAGAGATTGACCACGATTCCTTCCTCCTTTTTTCCACACTCAATGCTCCGCGATAAAGCGTGAGAGAACTTGCACGATCGCGCCCTTCGAACGTCCGATTTCATTATTCACAAAGATCGCGAAGGCATACTCACGTCCACTTCTTGCTTCCAAATACCCCGCATAGCTTCTCACCCTCGTGAGGCTCCCTGACTTTGCCCTCACGCGACCTTCCACCAATGTTCCCTTCCCAAAATTCAACATCGTCCCAGATCTCCCCGCGACTGGGAGAGAAGCGCGAAAATCCCGCCCCCTTCCCTCACGAAGCGCCAACTTTAGGATCCTCGTCATTTGCCTCGCGGTTACGGTATTTCTTGGAGAAAGGCCCGAGCCATCCTGCATGACAAAACCAGTGAGATCTACCCCCATCTTGCCCCAGTGATGGCGTACTTTAACGACCGCCCCAGCCGTGCTCCCTGCCGGGGTGAGCGATTTAAAAATCGAATCAGCATAGAGATTCACGCTACGATGATTCGTCCCCTTCGCGATCTTCGCTAAGCTGGGCGAGCGCTGCACGAAGAGCGGCTCTAGATCCTCCAGCAGGGCTTTCTCCACTCGCAATTTCCCAGTAATTCCGATCCCTTCTTTCTCTAAGAAATCACGTAAAGCCACCCCACACATCTTTGGCGGATCGGGCAGAGCTCCATAGATTGTGAAAGGTCCGCCCATCGGGATCGTCCCTCTTAGCCAGATCCTTTGGGCGCCCGGCCCACCATACACGTATCCTTGATCACCACTCCCGGCTCTGCCGGTTCTCATCTCATTCTCAAACTTCACCCCAGGCGGTTTTGGCCAAATTTTCGAAAGCCTTGCAGATCCCCACAACTTCCCCGGATTAAAAGTTAAGGCAAAAGAGTTCTTATGAAAATTGAGACCAGATGGCCCCGCACCGTAGTAATTTCCCACATCCCCCCATGGCCACTCGTTCGGAGTTGTTCGGGACTCAAAGCGAGAAGGATCCATTATCAAATCACCCGTGATTTCACGCACTCCCGCCATCCGTAGAGCCCTTAGCCAAGCTGAAAAATCACCAGTCAAACTCGTTGAGCACAAGGTCGGATCACCCCCACCTTTTACGACCAAATCATCCCCCTTTAAGTAGAGCTTTGTCTCGAAGCAATACTCCGGCCCCAGCAACTCTAGGGCCGTCGCAGTGCTGAGCGCCTTCATCGTAGAAGCCGGTATTAAGCCAAGATCCGCCTGCCATTCCAAAGAACCGCCTTCTCCCTCGAGCGGAATAAAACACAAACCCACTGAAGCCGTTCTCAACGTGGAACTCTTTCGAAAATCCTCAAGAAGACCTGCGCTCAGCAAGCTCATCCCAATCCCCAAAGAAAACGTAAAAACGGTTGGAAACTTCATACCATAGTCTGCCAACTCTTCAGCACATGCCGATCCCTTTTTTAAGAGCTGACTGTAAATTCCCACCACTCGCGAGCAATGCCTCCGCAAAAAGAAGCATGACTCGAGCACGTTTTCTAGCGCTACTCCCTCATCACAAAAAAACCAGATCCACCGCCCGTCGCAGAAGCGTCTCCCTCACGCCCATGATGACTTGGCTTCAATTCTTTCTCACGAGCTAGGGCCTCACGATAATTCTTCGCCATCGCTTTCACAAAGGGCTCACCTCCCATCGCCACACCACTCGTGAATGAGTTCACCCTCTTCCGCAAAGCCTCTGCCGGCCTCACCAGCCCCTCCTGCTCGATCACCTTTGCTCGCGCCTCCCTCTTCAACCCGCCTGCCCTCCGCTTCCCTTTCTCTCCC
>CALDZJ010000053.1 GCA_937944055.1 uncultured Verrucomicrobiales bacterium
AGGGGGCGGGTGATGGTCAGCACGACTGCGATGGATGCGCGCTTGGGGAGTTTTCCCGCGCGGCCTAGCTTCGTGCCATTGGTGCATGAGTTGACGAACTGGCTGGCGGGTGGTCAGGTGATCGATCTAAATCTACGTGCGAGTTGGATCCCTACGCTGCCCTTGCCGGGAGGCGGTGGTTTGAGTGGGAAATATCGTGCGCTGGAGGGCGCGGGGCAGAGCGCGCGGCGGATTGATCCTAAGATTCATTTTGAGTGGGAGAATGGCTCGCCGGGCTTGGGAATGAGTGCTGATCGCTTCGAGGTGATTTGGACGGGTTCCTTGCTTCCGCCGCTTTCAGGGGATTACGTCTTCGAGGTGCTGGTTGATGATTTTTTTGAAATGACCCTCGATGGGGAGCTGGTTTATGAGAGTGAGGGAACAGGGGGGGTGAGTCGAAAAATTCCTCTCGTAGCAGGGAAGCCGCTTTCTTTTTCAGCTCGTTATCAAGAGGAATGGGGCGAAGCATTTGTGACCTTAAAATGGCAGCGCCCAGATGGGGTGACTGAACTGATTCCTTCTTCGGCCTTTTCAGCGGTGACGCCAGAGGAGGGGGACTTTGTCCTTGGGGAGGGGAGTGCGCGTGATCCTCGGGGGCGAGAGCGAGGGGTCGAGCTGTTGTTAGGGCGGCAAGGGAAGCGCTTAGAAGTGGAGGGTTCTGCGATTCCGGGAGAGTATGTGGTTAAGATCCCACAAGTGATACAGGGGGAGTTTGCAGGGGAGCAAGAAGTGCCGTTGGTGGTTTTACGAGAGAAGGAGGAAAGCCGCTTGGAGGGGTGGAATGAAGATGATCGGAATCTGATCCGACGTGAAATTGACCTTATCGAACTGGACTCGATGAATGATGTCTTAGCGGCTTTGAAGGGGCAGGGCTTTGGGAGGGAGATTTGGAAAATTCTCGCTTTGGCTGCTTTGGTTCTATTCTTCATCGAGGGTTTATTGGCCCGTTGGGTCTCGAAGTCTCGGCAAGCGGGGGAGGATGTGAGCGTGGACTTTGAAAAGCGGGAGGAGATGCCTGAATCGTTCTTAGAAGCGGTCCGGAGCAGGCAGGCAAGTACGGAAATGAAGGGAGGGGGCTCATGAAAATGATGTTCCGAGGGCTCCTCATTTTTTTGGCGCTTTGGGCTGTGGTGGTCCTGCTCTCTCGCTCTTTTGAGCTGGCCTCATTTTGGCCTACATGGGCGATTCCTCTGATGGCGGTGCTGGGAGTAGAGTTAGTGCTTTTGACCTATCGTTATGAGCGCTCGGCGGTGGGAGTGAGGCTCGGGCGGGTTTTGCTGGGGCTCCGGTTTGCCCAGTTTGCGCTCTTACTGTGGATTCTCTTGCAGCCGGTGTGGAGCCGTCTCATGGACCGAGAAATTCAGCGGGAGGTCATCGTTCTGGTGGACGACTCAGCCTCGATGGATCTGGTTGATGAGGGTGAGAAGCAATCTCGCTTGGAGTTGGCACGGGAGAGGCTAGAAGCGAGTGGACTCCGGGCTGACTTAGCGGGCAGGCTGGGTCTTCGTGAAATTCGTTCGGCACGCCGCGCCCTCGTGAATGACTCGGTGGAAGTCGAGGGCTGGGATCAGGCGACTGATTTGGCGGGCGGCTTGGAGGCGGTGCTAGATCAAGTTCCCCCGGACCAGTTGGCGGGGGTGGTTTTATTAAGTGATGGGCGTCATAATCGGCCGGGGAGTGTGGAGGACCTTGCGCGGAGATTTGGGATCTTAGATGCTCCGATCGCGGTGATTCCCGCTGGGAGTGAGGTCCCACCGAAGGATGCTGCGATCATTTCTGTGAGCGCGCCGGACTCTGTTTACTTGGGGGACCGGGTGAGGGTGGGGGTGCTTTTAAAGTTTGATGCTTATCGGGGTGAGAAGGCGAGGCTCCAGCTCTTTGCGGGTGAGGAGGAAATCAAGTCCCGAGAAATCTCGATCCCGCAGGATCATTACCGTGAAGAAGTGACGTTCCGTCATGCACCGGAGGAGGGCGGGGTGGGAGAGTATCGGGTGGTCCTGAGTGGGCTGGAGGACGAGACCTTTGAGACAAATAATGCGTGGGAGTTCCAAACGGTCGTGAGTGACGCCCGGACGAATGTTTTATTGATCGATGAACACCCGCGTTGGGAATTTCGATACCTACGGAATCTCTTCTACGGGCGTGATCAGTCGGTTCATTTACAGTCTGTCTTGATGAAGCCGGATCGGATCGCAGGACAAGTTGTGGAAAAGATCGTGGCCTCGGCGAGTCGTCCCTTTGGTGAAGCTAATGCGACTCATTTGCCTGAAAGTGAGGAAGAATGGCGTAAGTTCGACGTGATCATCATGGGGGATCTTGGGCCGCAGTCGTTGAGCGAAGCGCAGTGGGAAATTTTGACGAGATGTGTCAGTGAACGAGCTGCTTTGCTCGTCTTGGTGGCTGGTTCTGAATCGATGCCTCATGCCTTTGACTCGGAAATTGCGAAGAGCTTAATTCCGGTCAAGTACGAGAACTCTCAGAGAAGTTCTTATGATCGGAATGCTCGCTTTCGCTTCGCTTTGACAAAGCTAGGGCGGAATCATCCGGTGACGACTCAAGTGGAGGGGCTGGTGAGTAATGAGGCCTTGTGGGGAGAGTTTCCGGTGATTCGCTGGCGTCACCCAGTAGAGGGACTGCAGCCGGGGGCTGAGGTGCTGCTTTATGCCAAGGACCTTGAGGAAGGGCGTGCGACGGTGGGCTCCGCAGCTGATTTGGCGGCAGCGCTCAACCAGGTGGCAAAGCGGCGGGAGTATGAGGCGGAGCGGGCCTTACTCGTGACTCGCCAAACTGGCGCGGGTAAGGTCGCGATGCTGCTGGCGGATCGCACTTGGCGTCTTCGTGAGGGTGTGGGAGATGTTTATCACCACCGCTTTTGGGGCCAGCTCGTACGCTGGGGAGCGGGTCCTAATTTAAGAGCGGGAAATAAAATGCTGCGCCTCGGAACGGACCAGCTCACTTATACTGGTGATGATCAAGTGAAGATCATGGCCCGCCTTCGGGATGAAGATTTAAACCCACTTATTGAGCCGGACCTTCTTGCGGAAGTGCGGCATGAGGATGGAGAGCTCACTCAGGTGCCTCTCCACTTTTTGGAAAATTCAAACGGCCTCCATGAGAGTGTGGCTGGTCCTTTTCGGAAACCCGGATCCTATGAGGTGAAGGTGAAGGGTGAAGTCGTGACACAGTTTCGCGTGGTGGGGGCGCGCAGTGCGGTAGAGCTTTCCGAGACGACTTTGAATCGGCCCTTGCTTGAATCGATCACTCAGATCTCAGGCGGGCTACTTCATCAAGGTGAGCCTGGGCTCGCGCAGCTCTTCCTAAAAGAGGATGAGACCCAGAGCGAGCTTCGTGAGACATCGCTGTGGGACACGTGGCCGGTTTTTCTCCTTTTTGCTTTCTTGCTTACGGTGGAGTGGGTGATCCGGAAGGGTGGAGGCTTGAGCTAGGGGAAGGTGCTATTCAGCGGGCGGTGACTCCTTGACCTCAGGCTGAGTTTCAGGCTTGGGCTCAGCTTGAGTTCCGATCTCTATTTCGGGCTCGGTGTTTGATTCTGATTCTGATTCTGGGCCTGTATCGGCCTCTATTTTTGTTTCCAGCTCCTTTGGGCGAGCGATTGCTGGTGGAGGGCTACCACCCTGAAGTGGAACGATGGGCTGGCTCTGGGTTCCGGGGACTTGGACCGCTGGAGTCGTGACTGAGGCCTTGAGGGGAGCGGTTTTTTTCTTCTGGATGAATTCGCCTCGGCTTTTGAGGACTGGAGCCAAAGGCGCCTTGTTGAGAAGAAAGAAGCGTCCTTCAAATTGCTCTCGAAGGCGGTTCACATTCGCCGAGAGATCGGCAAGATTGGCGAGGCGTTGCTCATAAACAGCCTTGGTCTGAGTGTCGGCATTTTCAGCAGGGGGCTCCGGTTTCGTAGGGCCATTTAGGACTTGGAGGGTGGTGATGAAGTTTTCAGCCGGAATGGCCGCGGCTTGGTCAGGAGCTTTGTCTTCTTCTGCTTCTCTCGTCTTCTCAGGGGTGATACGGATGAGGAAGCTTGCGCCGGAGGAATCTACGGCGGTGATTTCCCGGGTTCCTTTTTCGTTGCGGCGCATTTGGGCATCTTCCTCGCTTAAGAGTTCTAGGAATGAAGAGCGGGCGAAGAGGTTTTTGAGAGTGCCGGTTTCGTTTATTTTGGTCTCTTGCTTTTCGCTGAGGCCCTCCATGAGGAAGTCATCGATCACTGATTTGCGTGAAATGGTCCAAGGCTTAAAGTTCACATCATTCGGAGCTGAAACTGAGATTTTAATGCTTCCTTCTCGGAGGGGAGAGAAGTCCTTATCGATCCAATTGTTAGAATCTGAATCGAGGGTCGCGAAGCTTTGTTGGACGATGTAGACGCCGCTGTCATCACCTGCGATGCGGACAAAGCGGCCGGCGGTCTCGCTTGCACCTCCGGTCGCTTTTCGTGATTTGCCGAGGTAGAGTTTCGCGTCTTCCTTCCCGCTCGTGAGCAGTGTGATGCTATCGGGCCGCTCATCGGGGTTCTCGACGGCGGGATCGAGCTGAAAGCGATCATAATACTCGTTCGAGGCGACGACTCCTTGTGAGACTTTGGCCTCCCGAAGCGCATCGAAGACTCGGGAGATTGTATTGATGTTGGCGGGGAAGTTTTCCTGTTCAGCGACTCGCCATTGCTCGTCCATTTTTTTGACTCGGACGGTTTGTCCGTCTTTCTCGATTTTAAATTCGTCAATGCGGTCGACGAGATTTGCGGGGAAGACGGAGGATCCGGTTTCGAGTTTCGTTTTCGAGGCGCTAGGATCTGGGGTCTTTTTACTTTTGATGAAGAGGAAGCCTGCTCCGCTCGCGAGGAGCCAGAGAATCAGAAGGTGAAGTCGTGACATGGTTTCAGGGACTGGTTCGTGGTTTAAGAGAGTGAGCTTAGCGAGCGTGTGTGAGGATGCGGCGCCAGATGAAAACGAGGAGTCCGATCAGGATGACGGCGACCGGGACAATGAGAATGGATTTCCAAAAAACGCCTGCCTTGAGGGTGTCGATCTGGGCTTGATAGGCTTTTTGCTCTTCGCGGATTTCCTTGCGAGCATCAATCTCGGCTTTGCGGAATTCGGCAATTTGAGCCTGATATTCCGAGTTTGATTGGGCGGAATTATTCTCGGTCAACTGGGAGCGGATTTTTTGCAGCTCTTGGTTCGCCTGGGCTGCTTTTTCTTGGAGCTCGTTGATGCGGTCACCGGCCACCTTTTCAAGCTCAGCTTCCTTATCCTTTAGGACGGTGAAGGTGCGGTAAAGTGGAGTGCGGGCGCGGGCTCCGATGAGGTGCTTTGAGCCCACGGCTTGGTCGATGAGGTTGAGGACGAAGGGGCCATTACCGCTGATTGTTTGCACGAAGCCGCTTTGCCCGAAACGCTGGAATTGATAGGCCAAGCCATCGTAGAGAAAATCAGAATCCGCAATGAGGTAGAGGTTGCCGCGAGCTGTGCCACTGCTGAGAGCGCTGCCCTCTTTTTGGCTGTCGGTTTTTTCCTCCGCGGTCTTTTCAGCTTCGGCAGGAGCGCCATCGGGGAAGGCTGACTCGAAAGTCCCGCTGAGATGGGTCACGTAAGCCTGTTTCTCGTCACTTTCATTGCGGCTTCCGAGGGCGAAGCGCAGCTGCTGTGCGCCTTGCTGAGTGCTTAGAATTTGTTTGTCGACGAAGGTGTATTTGTAAGAAGACTCCACCAAGCGAGTGCTCTCCAGCCCTGGGCCGATGGGTCGATCCTTGTCGAGTCTGCTAAATCCGCCCGCAGCGAGGAGGGCGAGGTTTTGGATGGGGGCGAGTGAAATGTCGTCTTCTACCGGCATCGCGTCCTTATTGAGGAGGAGGACGGTGGGGTTCTGTTGCGCGTAGGTGCGGTCGATAATGATCTGCGATGCACTGAAGGCTACGTTGTGTTTTTTGAAAAGCTCGGGGAGGGTGGAGCTGGGTGGGGTTCCTCCTTGTGGAGGCATGCCGGGGGCCATGGGACGGGCTGATTGCTGGGCGACCATGGAGAGGGGATCGACACAAGCGATGACGGTCCCGCCACGGAGGAGATACTGGTCCAACGCGAATTCGGCCTGAGGAGTGATCTCCGCGGGGTGAATGAGCAGGATGAGCTTGATTTTCTCAGGGTCTAAGAACTCGGGGTTCTCTCCCCAATCTCTTTCCTCATAGGCATCAGGGAGATTGAGCAAAGGCTGCATGCTGAGATTAATCGGGTCATAGCTGCGTTTGAGGATTTCATTGAAGAGCCAGCCCTGCTGAGACTGCCCACCGATGTCGAGATTATGCGCTGACATTAAGCCGATCACCGGGGCATTCCGCATTGTGACTTCAGCGATCGCGCTGATGACTTGAAATTCGAGCTGAGTTTCTTGCTCAGGGTCGAAGATTGGGATGACGGTTTTTTTCTCAAGCGAGCTGATGGAAGCGCCGAAGATCATCTTATCATCTTGGGTGACGTCGATCTGCTGGACTTGATCGAGAAGAGCGGCGTCTTCTTCATCGGTATTAGGTTCTGGGTCGATGAAGTTCAGCGTGATGCGTCCATCATTGGCGAGGCTTTTAATCTCCCGCAGGAAGCTATCGACTCGTGGAATGTGCCGCTTGAACGAAGCGGGAGTGCCATCGACATCTCGCGTGACGTAGTAATTGATCGTGACGGGTTCAGTGAGTTCCGAGAGGATGGAGCGTGTGCCATCTGTCAGGGTGTAGCGATTGTCTTCAGTGAGATCGATGCTCTTGTTGGCGAAGGATTGATCTGACAAGAACTGCGTCACGAAGAAGACTAGCACTGCGAGCACTGCGGTGCCGAAGGCGGCGCGGATGACGCGACTGTTCGGAGTTAAGGAGAGGAGAACAATGCCGCCGAAAAGCAAGGGCCAACGGTAAGGACTGAGAGCTTCCTGACCAAAAGACAGGGCGAAGCCTACGAAAGCAGCGACGCTGAGGGAGAAGAAAAGATATTTCAAAGCATTCATGAGAAGTGAGTGATGAAAGGAAAAAGTTGCGGGAGAAAAAAATTAAGCACGTTGTGACTTGAGGACCATGTTTGTCCCGAAGAGGCAGGTGATGATCAGGCCGAAGAAGTAGAGCAAGCTGGTAAAGGAGATCTTGCCAAGAGTCGCCTCGAAGAAATGGCTGTAAATTCCAAGCTTGGTCATTGTTTCTACCGCAGCATCAGAGCCGGAGCGGCGGATTTCATTAATGACAGGCTCCCAGCCGAGGATCGTGAGGATGCAGCAAAGCGCGACGGAGGCAATGAGTGCCACCACTTGATCGCGCGTGAATGACGAGACCAGCGTGGTAATGGCTAGGAAAGTTAGGCAAACGAGGAAGCTGCCAAGGTATCCCGAAAAAATGGTCCAGTTGTCAGGGCTGCCGAGATAGTTTACTGCGGCGACCATAGGGAAAGTGAGGGAGAGAGCGAGCGCCCATACGAGCGCGGAGGCGAGGAACTTCCCCCAGATCGCGCTGCGTAAATTCACAGGGAAAGTTCCGAGCAGCTCGATCGTATTGGTGGAGTGCTCATCTGACCATTGGCGCATGCTGACGGCCGGCACGAGGATCATGAGAAGGAGCGGGTGGAAGCGGAAAAATGAGCCGTGTAGGCTGGCATCTCCAATGTTCCAAAACCCTCCAATCGTGAAGGCAAGAAGAGTGGAGAGGAGGCCGAAAATGATGACGATGGCGTAGGCCGTCGGCTGGGTGAAGTAGCTGGTGAGCTCTCTTTTTAGGATGGTCCAAGTATTCATACTGATGAGAAATAAAGAGGTGAGAAACTAGGCTGCTGGGGTGTCAAAGCTCGTGACCTGATGAAAGAGATCGTAAAGAGAGCCTCCCCCTTTATTGACTAATTCCTCAGGAGTGCCGTCTGCCACGATCGTCCCCTTATCCACGATCACGGCGCGGGTGCAAGCGGCTGAGACTTCCTCGAGAATGTGGGTGGAAAAGAGGATCGCTTTTTCTTTGCCAAGATTTTTGATGAGCTTGCGGACTTCGAGTTTTTGGTTTGGGTCTAGGCCATCGGTCGGCTCATCTAAGACGAGGACCTCCGGATCGTGTAGGAGTGATTGCGCGAGACAGGTGCGGTGACGGTAGCCTTTAGAGAGAGTGCCGATCGATTGCCCAGCGACATTCTCGAGGAAGCAGGTCTCGATCGATTTAGCGACGGCCTCCTTCCGGGCCGAGCCCCCGAGCCCGCGCATCGAGGCGCAAAATTTCAGGAAGCCTTGCACCGTCATGTCATTATAAAGCGGGGCAGACTCCGGAAGGTAGCCGATTTTTTTCTTCGCCTCGATCGGGTTCTTAATGATGGAGATGCCCGAAATTTCCACCTTGCCCTTCGTCACGGGTAAGAAGCCAGTGACCATCCGCATCGTCGTGGATTTTCCCGCGCCGTTCGGCCCGAGGAAGCCAAGGACCTCTCCTTTTTCGACGGAGAATGAGAGATTATCGACGGCTATCTTAGAGCCAAAACGTTTTGTAAGACCGGTAACTTCAATCATGGGATGTCAAATTTGCTGTGCGACCGCCTGAGTAAGCGATAGTGCGCGCTAACTTGTTTAGGAATTTTGAAGAAGGAAGCTTTTTTTCAAGTCGAAAGTTGTTTGGCAAGTTCTCTCAGATCTGAGAGGACTTCCCGCATGAAATTACGAGCCGGAGTGGCAGGGTCAGGATCGATGGGGAGAAATCATGCGCGTTGTTATTCCATGATTGAAGGTACTGAGTTAGCCGCTGTTTATGATGCTGATTTGGGGCGGGCCCAGGAAGTGGCAGATGAATTCGGCGCAGATGCGGTCGATTCGCTAGAGGCCCTCGCCGAGGCCTGTGATTTAGCCAGCGTGGCGGTGCCGACGGTGGCTCATCTCGCGGTGGGCGGAGAATTAATGAAGCGGGGCATTCATGTCCTGATGGAGAAGCCGATTGCGCCCAGTGTGGAAGAAGCACAGCAACTAGTGACTCTTGCCGCCGAGCATGATCGGATCTTACAAATCGGTCATATCGAGCGCTTCAATCCCGTGATGCGAGAGCTGGAGTCCAAATTGAATCACCCAAAATTTATCGAAGCGCACCGGCTCTCACCTTTTCCGAACCGGAGTGTCGATATCGGCGTGGTGCTAGATCTCATGATTCATGACCTCGAAATCATTCTTCACTTGGTTAAGTCGCCGATTGAGAGCATCGATGCGGTAGGAGTGCCTGTCTTGATGAAAAGCGAGGATATTGCCAATGCCCGCATTCGTTTTGAAAATGGTTGCGTGGCCAATGTCACCGCCAGCCGGATTAGCCCGGAGAGACTGCGCAAGATTCGCGTCTTTCAAGACGATGGGTATCTCTCGCTCGATTATCAGGATCAGACGGGCGAAATGTATTGGAAAGAAGGCGGGGGGATTCAGAAGGCAAAGGTTGAAGTGGAGAAAGATGAGCCTTTGAAGCTAGAATTAGCAGCCTTTGCAGAAAGCGTCAGAGAGGGGGAAACTCCGGCGGTGACAGGACAACAGGGGGCTGATGCTTTGGCGGTGGCCTTGGAAATCACAAGAAAGATTGGGGTTTGATCGCTCGCCTGAAATGCCGCGTCTGTAAGCCACAAAAATAAAGAAGCTAATTTTCCCTTAAAGTGTTGACGGCTCGCACTTTTTTTTTAGAGTCCCGCCACGCGAATTAGCACTCGTAGCTCAATTGGATAGAGCGCCTGACTACGAATCAGGAGGTTAGGGGTTCGACTCCCTTCGAGTGTGCCATTCGCGTTTTTTATTCTCGGATTTTTCGCTGGTGGTTTCACTAGGATTTCAGAGTAGGAAACGCGAGTGGCTCGCTTCCTTCACGGGGAGTGATGAGTCGCCGGAGATCAGCACGTTGGCGCCCCGCAATGCTGATTTCTTTCCAGTGGGGCACCTGTCGTCTGGACGATTAACCAAACTAACCCAAATTCTAACCTACAGTTATGAGTGATACCGCAGTTGCGGAGCCCGCGAATACAGAGCTTCTTGCTCTGATCGACGAGCACTTCCGCGAGTTTAAAGAAGGATCGATTGTCAATGGCACGATCCTCGACATCCGCCCCCAAGTCGTCGTTGTCGACATTGGATATAAATCAGAGGGAGCCATCCCTGTTTCCGAATTCGAAGACGAAGAAATCGAAGTCGGTGACGAAGTTGAAGTTCTCCTAGAGCGCCTCGAAGATGATGAAGGTCTCATCGTCCTTTCTAAAGAGAAGGCCGCCCACAAGCAGAACTGGGAAAAGATCATGCAAGTTTACGAGGCTGGTGGCCTTGTGAAAGGAAAAGTCAAAGGAGCCGTCAAAGGTGGCCTTATGGTGAACGTCGGTGTCGAGGCTTTCCTCCCCGGTTCCCAAGTCGATATCATTCCTCCGCGCGATCTCAGCGAGTATGTCGGTAACGTCTACGAGTTTAAAATCGTCAAAGTGAACGATGACCGCAAGAACCTCGTTCTGAGCCGTCGCGAAGTGATCGAGGCTGAGCGTGCTGAGCTGCGCCAAAAGTTCCTCCAAACGGTGACCGTAGGTGACAAGGTCGTGGGACAGGTTAAGAACATCACCGATTTCGGTGCCTTTGTTGACCTTGAAGGAATGGACGGACTTCTCCACATCACGGACATGAGCTGGGGCCGCATCGCGCACCCCTCTGAGATGCTCCGCGTGAGTCAGGAACTCGAGGTTCAGATTCTCGATGTTGATCGTGACAAAGAGCGCGTTTCTCTCGGTCTCAAGCAGATGACTGACAACCCATGGGCCGATATTGAAGCTCGCTTCCCAATTGGGGCCGAGGTCCAAGGAAAAGTCACCAAGCTTCTTCCTTACGGTGCTTTCATCGAGATCGAAAAAGGAGTCGAAGGTCTTGTCCACGTTTCCGAGCTTTCTTGGGTCAAGCGTATCACGCGTCCCAGCGATGTTCTCGAGATCGATCAAGAGATCAAAGCCGTCGTCCTCGGCATCAGCATCGAAGAGCAGAAAATTTCTCTCGGTGTCCGCCAGCTCGAGGAGAACCCATGGTCCGAGATTGAGGCCCGTTACCCAATCGGCAAAGAGATCAAGGGCGAGGTGCGCAACCTCACCGCTTACGGTGCCTTTGTCGGTCTTGAAGAAGGAATCGATGGTATGATCCACGTTTCTGACCTCTCATGGACCCGCAAGATTAACCACCCATCCGAGATGCTCAAGAAGAGCGACGAGGTGGAAGCGGTTGTTCTCTCGATCGACAAGGAGAACCAGCGTGTTTCTCTTGGAATCAAGCAGCTTGATAATGACCCATGGTCTGACATCGACAGCAAGTTTAAGGTTGGCGATAAGGTCACTGGAACGGTTGCTAAGATCGCTTCCTTCGGAGCCTTCGTCAGCCTCGATGGTGACATCGATGGCCTCATCCACATCTCCCAGCTTAGCGAGGAGCACGTGGAGCGCGTGAAGGATGTCCTGAAGGTTTCCGATGAAGTGGAGGCTCGCGTCATCAAGGTCGATAAGATCGAGCGTCGCATCGGTCTCTCCATCAAGGCCGTTTCCTACTCGGAAGATCAGCTTCAGAAAGAGAGCCAATCCTTCGAGACTCTCCGTCCATCCAGCGATCTCGTAGGCCTGGAGCAAGCGTTCAACCTTGCTACCAGCAACAACGAGTCCGAGGAGTGGAGCCCTTCTCCAGAAGAAGAGTAATCTCCGATTGGACCCAAAAAAACTTCAAAGCCGCCTCGGGAAACCGAAGCGGCTTTTTTTATGTGACGGAGACCTCCGGTCTCCCTGTCGAATCACAGGATCACAGATTGGCATGGAGACCGGAGGTCTTCGCCACGCCGCAAATTTCTTGACTCTGGGGCGATCTCGCCCGACATCCTTTCCGCCATGTTGACGATCAAAAAAATGACCAAAGCCCTCGGTGGGCGCGTACTCTTTGAAGACGCTGAGTTGACGATCAACTGGGGTGAGCGGGTTGCGCTGGTGGGGCCGAACGGTGCGGGTAAGTCCACCCTCTTTAAGATCATTCTTGGGGAGGAGGAGTCTGACTCAGGCACGGTGGATCGTGATGAATATGGCTTGGTCGGCTACCTCGCTCAGGAAGCGGGCGATCCCGGTGAGGCTTCTATTTTAGAGATTGCGATGGGCATCAGTGATGAGCTCATTAAGGTGATGGAGGCGGTGCGGACCGCGGCGAAAGATTCTGAAGAATATGGAGTGGCGCAGGATCGATTTGAAGAGCTTAACGGCTACCAACTTGAACCGAAGGCGAAGAAGATCCTCGCTGGTCTCGGCTATTCGCAGGAGGACTTCGCGCGGCCTGCTAGTATGTTCTCAGGCGGTTGGATCATGCGGGCTCACTTGGCACGGCTTTTGGTGGAGGAGCCTGATCTTCTCATGCTTGATGAGCCCACCAACCACCTCGACTTGAACTCGCTGATGTGGTTTCAACGTTACCTTAATCAGTATCCGGGGGCGCTTTTGATCATTTCTCACGATCGCTCATTTATGGATGGGGTGGTGGAAAAGGTTTACGAAATTGATGAGCAAAAATTCATCGCTTACGATGGGAACTACACGAAGTATCTCAAGCTGAAGGATGAGCGATACGATCAGCAGATGAAGTCCTTCCAGAATCAGAAGAAGGAGATTGCCCGGATCCAAGAGTTCATCGACAAATTCCGTTCAGTCGGATCGAAGGCCTCGCAGGTTCAGAGCCGGATCAAGATGATCGAGAAAATGGACAAGCTGCCGAAGCCGCGCAAGCCGCGTAAGCTCTTCCACTTCCACTTTCCGCAGCCTCCTCGCTCGACTCAGCGAGTGATCTCGCTGGAAAATGTCGATAAGGCATACGGTGATAATGTTCTCTATAAGAACCTTGATGTCTTCATCGAGCGTGGTGACCGAGTGGTGCTGGTGGGGCCAAACGGGGCTGGTAAATCCACCCTCATGAAGATGCTCGCAGGGATCGAAAAGGGAGATGCTGGTAAGCGCAACGTCGGGACCACGACTAAGATTGGTTATTTCTCACAGCATCGTGCGGTGACTCTGAATGAGAATAATTCGGTGTTGGAAGAGGTGGTGGAAGCTGGCGGTGGAATGCGGGAGAATGAAGCGCGTTCTATTTTAGGCTCCTTCCTCTTTAAGAAAGATGATGTTGCGAAGCGGGTGAAGATTCTCTCTGGGGGTGAAAAATCCCGCCTCTCTTTGGTGAAGTTCCTGGTTGATCCGCCGAACCTCCTATTGATGGATGAGCCGACGACTCACCTCGATCTGACCTCGATTGAAGCGCTCGTTTCGGCGCTCAAGCAATTCGAAGGAACCCTCGTTTTCATCTCGCACGATGTGCACTTCATCCGCTCTTTAGCGGAACACACTTGGCACATTGCGGACGGGGAGGTGAAGAAGTACTCGGGCGGTTATGATTATTATCTCCAGAAGTCTGGGGCCTTTGGAGAGGACTTTTTTGATGTTTAAATCGAGATTGGTCTCTCGGGAAAGTCTGCGCTAACTTGGCTGAGTGTCGCGCAAGATTATCCACGTCGATATGGACTGCTTTTATGCAGCGATCGAGGTGCGGGATGATCCTTCTTTAAGAGGAAAGCCAGTGGGGGTTGGCGGGAGTTCTGGGCGTGGGGTTTTGACCACTGCGAATTATGAGGCGCGGAAGTATGGATGCCGTTCGGCAATGCCGGTTTTTAAGGCGAAGCAGCTTTGTCCGGAGATTATCCTCACTCCGGTGCGCTTTGAGGTCTACCGGGAGGCCTCCGCTCAGATCCGCTTGATTTTCGCTCGATACACGGACTTGATTCAGCCTCTTTCGCTTGATGAAGCTTATCTGGATGTGAGTCATCGCAGTGAGTCTGGAGCGGCATTGGCGCAAGAAATCCGGGGCAGCATTTATCGTGAAACCGGACTGACGGCTTCGGCTGGAATCGCGCCGAATAAGATGATTGCCAAGATTGCGAGTGATTGGAACAAGCCAGACGGTCAATTGGAGGTGAGGCCGGAGGAGGTGGATGGTTTCATGAGAGGGCTCCGGGTCGGAAAACTGCAAGGAGTGGGGAAGCGAGGGCTAGAAATTTTGACCAAGATGGGAGTGGAAACCTGTGGGGACTTACAGCGTTTTTCAAAGATTGATCTAGCGGCGAAGCTGAATCGTTGGGGCTTGGAGCTTTATGAACGTTGTCGAGGGCGTGACGAGCGGGAGGTTTCGGTGGATCGGACGAGGAAGTCACTTTCGAAGGAGAGGACATTTCGTGAGAACATCGATGATGTCGATTGGTTGCTGAATGTCCTCCGAGATTTGCGTAAGGAAGTTGCGGAGTCGGTGGAGAGGAAGTCAGATCAGGAAATTAAGTCGCGTGTGGTGAAGTTGAAGTTTAATGATTTCACCCAGACGACGGCCGAAAAGGCGGGTGGAGTGATGGATGAAGAGGCTTATGAAGAGCTTCTGCGGCTGGCATGGAGTCGGGGTGAGGGGAAGGCGGTGCGGCTTTTGGGAGTGGGGGTGAAGTTCGCGGGGGAAGAGGATCAGCTGGATCTGCTTTGAGAGGGGGGATTTTAACCCACGGGTTGCGAGGATGACGCGGATGATACGGGTTGCGCGGAAGCTTGAGGAGGAGGCGAGATGCAGAAAACCCAAGGAGGAGTTTTGCTCTGCCTTGGGTTTTTTTAGGGAAAGGGTGCGGGTGATTAAGCGGCGCTGGAGCGGCGTTTTTTCATGGCCGGGGGCTTATCGCCTTTCACAGAAGCGGCGTTAATCGTGACAGATTCGATGTCCTGACGAGAGGGGATTTCAAACATCACATCGAGCATGAGGCGCTCAAAGATGGAGCGCAGGGCGCGGGCTCCGGTGCCTCGCTCGATCGCTTGTTTAGCGAGGGCGGTGAGGCCGTCTTTGGTGACCTTGAGCTGGACTTTATTCATGGAGAGCTGCTTTTGATATTGTTTCAAAAGAGCATTCTTGGGCTCGGTGAGGATTTTGACGAGTTCGGCCTCAGTCAGCTTACGCAGAGAGGTGAGAACGGGGAGGCGCCCGATGAATTCTGGAATGAGGCCGAAGTGGAGCAGGTCTTCTGCGCGCACTTGTTTGAGTAGAGCGATTTCTTCTGCTTCTTCCGTGGCTTCCGTCTCGATGGCGTTGAAGCCGAGAGTGCGTTTGCCGAGGCGGCGGCGGACGATGTCTTCCATGCCGACGAAGGCTCCACCGCAGATGAAGAGGATCTTCTCGGTGTTGACCTGAATGTATTCTTGCTGTGGGTGCTTGCGACCACCTTGCGGTGGGACATTGCAAATGGACCCTTCGAGGATTTTGAGGAGCGCTTGCTGGACTCCTTCACCGGAGACATCACGCGTGATTGAGACGTTCTCGGTTTTACGGCCGATTTTATCGATTTCATCGACGTAGATGATGCCTCGCTCGGCGCGCTCGACGTCGAAGTCGGCGGACTGGAGGAGCCGGAGGATGATGTTTTCGACATCTTCGCCGACGTATCCTGCCTCGGTGAGAGTGGTGGCATCCACGATGCAGAAGGGGACATCGAGGAGGCGGGCTAAAGTCTTGGCAAGGAGGGTTTTCCCTGAGCCGGTGGGGCCGAGGAGGAGGACATTTGATTTCTCGATCTCGACGTCGGAGTATCGGTCATCAGCGTTCTCGTTCTGGCGAAGGCGTTGGTAGTGGTTATAAACGGCCACGGAGAGCACTTTTTTAGCGTCTTCTTGGCCAATCACGAAGTCGTTCAGGTGTTGCAAAAGCTCGGCGGGGGTGGGGACTGCTTCGTCGAGCAGGCTATCGTTTTCCTCTTTTTGATCGATGTTCCCGGCGAGTTCCTTTCGCAGAATGGTCGAGCAAACATCGATGCATTCGTTGCAGATGTATACGCCTGGTCCGGCGATGAGTTTTTTGACCTCCGAGTGGCTTTTGCCACAGAAGGAGCACATGGTGAGGTTATTTGCGCGGGCCATTGAAAATTGAGAATTTGAAAATTGAGAATTTGAAAAATCGAGTGCCTTTAGAGATGGGGGATGATCGAGGCGGTTCTTTGGAAAGTTTAGCACTCGGAGGGCGGGCTGTCTTGCCCTTATTTAAAAGATCGCGAGGTGGCTCCAGAGGGTGGGGTCGATTTCGCGTAAGACCTCGGCTTGCAGGGCTGGGGCCTCCGCTTGGTCGCGCAGGGTGGCGAAGATCGTGGAGCCGGATCCAGACATTAAGGCGCCCGTGGTCGCGGGGTGCTCGAGGAGGAAGGATTTTAACTCAGCGAGGATGCGGTATTTTTCAAAGACAGGTCTTTCAAGGTCGTTAAAAAGACGAATGTCTCCGAGTGATTGCGGGAGGTATGAGATTCCCTGAACTTCCTGGGAATCTTGCCACTTTGAATAGGCCCAAGGAGTGGGAATGTCGAAGCGCGGCTTAAAGAGGAGAAGGGGCTTCTTCCAGCTGAGTGAGGTGGGCTGGATGATTTCACCGCGGCCTCGGCACCAACAGGGTGATTGATAGAGGAAGAGAGGAATGTCTGAGCCGAGTTCCGCGGCCCAGCTTGCGAGGGTGCCGAGGGGGATCTTGGCGGAGCTTAGCTCGTTTAAGGCGAGGAGGGTGTGCGCGGCATCTGCACTGCCCCCGCCTAGTCCTGCTCCGTGAGGGATGTTTTTCTGTAGTGTGATTTTATAGGGGCAAGCTTGCTGGGTGTTTTCTTCAAATAGCCGTAAAGCGCGGGAGACGAGATTATGCTCATCGGTGGGGACGCCGGGAGTATCGCAATGCAGCGAGAAGGAGTCAGCGGGCTCGAAGGTGAGGACATCACTGAGGCTAGGCAGGGGGAGGACGAGTGTCTCAAGCTCATGAAATCCATCGGCCCGTTTCTGGGTGATTTTTAGCGAGAGGTTAATTTTGGCAGGTGCGTGAGTGATCATGATGGGAGGCGTCCGAGAAGAGCGAGGAGACGGCCGGTGTTTCCTTTTTCGCGGCGATAGGAATAGAAGCGGCTTAGGTCGGAGGCGGTGCAGAGTCCACAATCGTGATAGTGATTTTCGAGGATTCCTGCGTGCAGGGCTTGTGAGCGGATCATCTGGGCAAAGTCGACCTCGTAATGAGGTGGGCGGATGCAGGGGGCGAGAACTGCGATGAGGTCGGCGGGGACGCTGCCGAAGTGCGCGCTCATTGCTTGGATCGTCTTCCCGGTGATGTTTTGCTCGCTTCCTTTTTTTCCGGAATGCAGGAGTCCGAGGGCTTTGGTCCTTTGGTCGAAGAGATAGAGGGCTCCGCAATCGGCGACGTGGATGCCGAGCAGAAGGCCGGGTGTGTCCGTGATGAGAGCATCCACTCCTAGAGAGAGTTGTGGGGAGTCAGGCGTGATGAGGGCGATGTCACTTCCGTGGACCTGTTCTGCATAGAAGGGAGGTCGCTCCTTTGGGAAGCCGAGTTGCTGGGCTGCCTGCTGATGGGCGGGGCTGAGTCGGGCGAGTGTTTCAGCCTTATCAGTGGAGGTCGGGATGCCCGGGACACGCTCTCGGAAATCAGCTCGGAGCTCGGAGGAGACGAGGAGGAGAGGGGCTAAAAATGGGGGGGATGAAAAAAGAGACGCTTCCTGCACGCGGTGAGCGTAGAGGAAGCGTCGGCTTTTGGCCAAGTTTCCTTGGCAAAGAATTCAGAATTCAGAATTCCGGAAAGAGGGGGGATTCTTTCGCGGGATTATGAAGCAATTAAGCGATTAAGCATCGAGCTTTTTTCCCGCGATGGCGTCATTGGCCACGGCGACGGAGGCAGCATCTTCATCTTCCATGTCTGCCATGAGCTCGGAGAGGCCGGTGGAAATGTGACCGCGCATTTTTTCGACGATCTCTTTTCCTTCTCCGGTGATGCGAACCATGATCTTGCGGCGATCTTCCGCAGCGTGAACGCGCTCGACGAATCCAAGCTTCTCAAGGCGATCAACCAAGCCAGTGGCGGCAGCGGTGGAGTGGCCCATCTTTTTGGCAATTGCGGACATCGTGAGGTAGTCTTCGCTAGAGAGGTAGGTGAGGAGGAAGAACTGTGGGAAAGAGAGGTTTCCGCGGTTCAACTCGGTCGAGAGATTTAGGATACAGGAACGCTGCGTCATGAGGACAAAGTCGGCGAGACGATCGGTGTCGACCTTAGTGTTTCCTGAAGAGTTGACTGTGTTTGATTTCATTGTGTTGTGACTAAGTTATTTTGGTTATTTAGGGTAACCCAGCAGCTTCTGAAGAGAGATTACCAATAAAAATGGATTAAACTCAAGTTCAAACCGCTAATTTTTTAAATTTTCTTAAAAGTCATCACTATGTGAGTGCGGGTATTAGTCGGGAATCCTAATAGTTTAGGGGGCTGAAGCGAGTTGCTCCGTGGAGGTGGGAGTGGTCGTTTTTTTTGGCTCTTTTTCGTTTTGTTGAATTTCAGGCTCGGTTTCCTCCTTTTTGGGGTCTGGGTATCCTACCACGGCGTCTCCTTTCATAACTGTTCCGCTGATGAGATCGGCGGCGTAGAAGTCACGAACGCGTTCCCCAGATGGTCTGAGCGAGGCGCTGCGGCCTTCTGGGCCTTGGGATTGGTAAAGGGTGTTTTTTGGGAGGCTGCCGGGGCCGAATTTTTGGATGAGGACGAATTCCCCAGCTCGCGAAACGGAGGTGATGCGGCCGATGATGCGTTTTTCTGGGCCGGTGATCTTTGTTTCTTCAGTCTCTTTTTTCTGGTCCTTTTGGAGTGAGGAGCAGGAGTTGAGAGCGAGGGTGAGAGCGAGGGTGAGGAGGGCTTTGAAGTGGAGCTTCATGGGGAAATAAAGAGGCGTGATTCTTTTCGGCGAAGTCGGAGTCCGGAGGGGAGATTAAGGGAGGCTGGGGCATCGGGCGAGAGAAGAGTGAGCGCGCGGTCGATGATTTTTGAGGAGAGTTCTGGAATGCCGTGTTGATTTAGAAAACGGTAGAGGGCTTTTTTTTGGATGGCGGTGGGGAGCGTGCGAAAGCTAGGGAGGTGAATGCGGCCTTGGGGGTCGAGGATGTTGAGCGAATCAAGGTGGGTTTGGGCGATTTCTTCGAGCTCGGTGCTGAGGGCGAGGGAGCGCAAGAGACCTGGGACGGGGTCGCGGTCTAGGATTTGAGCGAGGAGAGGGAGGGCCTCGTGGCGGATGCGATTGCGGGTCGCGAAGGGGGAGGTGTTGGAGGAGTCCTCGCGGTAGGGGTATTGGCCCTGTTTGATGAAGGCGTCAATTTCTGAGCGGCGGACCTTTAAGAAAGGGCGGAGGATGTGTAGCTCGTTGATTTGGTGCTGGCTGCTCATGCCTTTGCTTCCTGCGGAGCCACGGAGGAGATTAAAGAGGATGGTCTCGGCTTGGTCGTCGGCGTGATGGGCGAGGAGAAGCTGGGAGAGGCCGGTGGTGCGGGCGCAGTCTTGGAAGAAGTGGTGCCGGGCTTGGCGGGCGGCAGTTTCCAGCGAAGTTTTTTGCTGGGCGGCGAGGGCGGCGACGTCGATTGACTGACAGAGCAAGGAGGGGCCGATGAGTTCTTTTAGGAATGCTTCATCTGCGTCTGATTCGGCAGCACGCAGGCCGTGATTGAGGTGGCATGGGATGATTTTATGAAAACGATGAGAGAGCAGCCAATGGTAGAGTGCGATGGAGTCGCGCCCGCCTGAAATACCGAGGAGGTAGGCTTGGGAGGGATCGAGCCACGGCGGGGGGGCAATCATGGTTTAGGAGGGTTTGCGGAAGATCATGAAGTGTTGCCAAGGGAGGTCATCGAGGGTTTCGACCCACTCGAGGCCTGCGAATTCCATTTCCTTTTTGGCTTGGGCTTCGGTCATTTTGTGAAGCGGCTTGATCGCGACGGTGGGGTCCTCTTTGCGGTATTCGAGAAGGTAGAGGCGGCCGCCGGGGCGGAGGGCGGAGACGATGGATCTGATCATCTCGTAGGGGTGGGAGAACTCATGGTAAGCATCGACCATAAGAGCGGCATCGAGGGAGCCAGCTGGGAGGTCGATCGAGTCGATCTTCCCGAGATGGGTGATGACGTTTTGGGTGTTATTCTTGGCGATGTGCTGCTCGAGGAAGCCGAGCATCTCTTCCTGAATATCAATGGCGACGATCCGTGCTTGAGGGTGCTTTGCGGCGAGGCGGAAGCTGTAATATCCGGAACCTGCACCGATGTCTGCGATGACCTCGCCGGGGCGGAGGTTGATGAGCTTGATCGCTTCATTGGGGGCTTCTTCGCTTTCCCGTGAGGAGCGCTCTAGCCAGGCCATGGCGGGGTGGCCCATGACGTGAGAGATTTCACGGCCGAGGTAGAATTTACCAATGCCATCGCGAGATTTCGGCCCCTTGGTGTAGAGGCTTGCTGGGTCAAGCTTCGCGGCTGCTGCGGGGCTCTCGGCGCTGAGGGGGGGCTTTGTCTTTCCTGCGGTCTGAGTAGGAGGGGTGGGGGGGGCATCCGAGTCTGAGCGCCGGGTGATGAGGAAGGTGATGGCCGCGAGAAGGGCGATCACGGGGAGTAGGGTGAGTCGATTCATGGGAGTGTCATGGGAGTGAAAAGGCAGAGCAGAGCAGTGAGAGTTCGGGCGTGAGGGTGGCGACGAGGGTGGAAAATGGCTCGGCTTTTCCGGTGGTGAGAAGGCGACTTTGTGGGTTTTTGTCTGGGGCGAGTTCGTGATCTGCGACGCGGCGAGCGATGGCTGCGCCAGTATCGATGAAGTTGATGAGAGCGGGGAGTTTTTTTTCTAAAGCCGGGCGGAGAAAGGGATAGTGGCTGCAACCGAGGATCAGGGTATCGGCTCCGGCTTTCAGCATGGGGGCGGTGTATTCTGCGATGGCGTCCTCAACTTCTGAGCCCTGAAGCAGGCCGCGCTCTACCAGCGCGACAAACTTAGGGCAGGCTTGGGTGATGACGCGGAGTTCACGTGCATGGGCATCGAGTAAACGGTGAAATTTATGACCGTTCAGGGAGGCTTCAGTGGCGAGGACGCCGATTGTGCCGGTTTTGGTGAGGCGGGCGGCGGGCTTCACCCCGGGTTCCATGCCGATGAAGGGGATGGGGTAGTGGGCGCGGAGTGACTCGATCGCGACGATGGTGGCGGAGTTGCAGGCGAGGACGATGAGCTCGGCCCCCTGCGCGATGAGGTAGTCACTCAGGGCGAAGCTGCGCTCGATGATTTCTGGGTGGGATTTGTTGCCGTAGGGGCACCATGCTTGGTCGCCGATGTAGGTGACGGCTTGTTGAGGCAAGAGGGCACGGATTTCCCGGAGGACCGAGAGGCCACCGACGCCGGAATCGAGAATGCCGATCACGGAAGAGAGTTTGGCGATGAAATGCCTTGGTGGAAACGACAAAAAAAAAACCGGCTTCTGAGAGCCGGATTTTTTTTAAAGAGAAATTAAAGTGAAAGCCGTGGAGCCTTACTCAGCGGCGGCCTCTTCAGCGGCACTGACGGTGACGGTGAGAGTTGCAGCCACGTCGGCGTGAAGCTTGATTTCGACATCAGTCTTGCCGGTGGCTTTGATTGGCTTGTCGAGCTGGATCGCGGTGCGGTCTACGGCGATGTCTTTTTCCTCGAGGGTCTTTTGGATGTCGATGGAGGTGACTGAGCCGAAGGCCTTGCCATTCTTGCCTACATCGAGGGTGAACTTAGGCTTGAGGCGGGCGATTTTGCCAGCGAGGTCCTGAGCTACGGTGAGCTCAGCAGCTTCCCGCTTCACGCGGCTTGCTTGGAGGTTCTCGATTTGGCGAAGGTTGCCCTTGGTGGCCTCGTAGGCTTTTCCAGAAGGGATAAGGAAGTTGCGGGCAAAGCCAGCTTTCACTTTCACTACATCGGCTTCAGCGCCGAGGGAGTTGATTTTTTCGCGGAGAATAACTTCTGTGAGTGCCATGGTTTAAAATAGAGGAAAAGGTTTCGTGGAGGGCGGGGATTTAGGGATAGGGACGTGCTGAGTCAAGGAATTATCAACATCGAAAACAGTCTTTTGACGATCTTTTGCCAGTCTTTTAGAAAAGCGGGGGCTTTCTCTCGGTGAAACCTTGCTCTGGAGTTCTCGTTTCCCTAGGCTCGACTTTGTGAAGAGTGAGGTTTTTCCATTTCCAGCGCGGCGTGACTCTCCTGCGATTGATCAAAGCGGTGTGGAAGAGCGGGCGCAGCGCTTTTGTGCGCGCAGTCTTAAAAAGGAGAGTAAGATGTCAGCCTTAAAGTTGGCCGTCTCCATGCTTGATGTCACCACGCTGGAGGGAGCTGACTCGGTGGGGAAAGTCCACCAGATGTGTCAAAAGGCGAGGCAGCCGCTCCCGGGAGATCCCTCCGTGGGGCCTGCGGCGGCGGTCTGTGTGTATCCTCGTATGGTGTCCACGGCAGTGAAGGCGGTGGAGAAGTCGAAGGTCCGAGTGGCAGCGGTTGCCACCCAGTTCCCAAGTGGGCAGATGCGCTTGAAGGAGCGGCTGGCGGAAGTCCGCTATGCGGTGGGAGAGGGGGCGGATGAAATCGATATGGTCATCTCACGAGGGCAATTTTTACAAGGGGAGTATCGCGCGATTTATGAGGAAATCATCGCTTGTAAGGAAGCCTGTGGCAAAGCCCACCTCAAGGTGATTTTAGAGACGGGTGAGCTGATGACTTACGATCATGTGCGATACGCGAGTGACATCGCGATGGCGGCGGGCGCGGACTTCATTAAGACCTCGACGGGGAAGGTCCCGATCGCGGCGACTTTGCCGGTGACCTTGGTCATGCTGCAGGCGATTGAGGACTTTCACGAGCGCACGGGCCGCATGGTGGGGATGAAGCCGGCGGGCGGTATCTCAAATGCCAAACTCGCCTTACAATACCTTGTCATGCTGCGGGAGATTTTGGGCACGAAGTGGCTCACTCCTAAGTGGTTCCGCTTCGGAGCTAGCTCTCTGACGAATGACCTCCTGATGCAGATTCGCAAACAGGAAAGCGGCCACTATCAAAGTGGCGATTACTTCACCCAAGACTAAGTCCTCTTTTAAAAATATGAGTGCCAATGATTTTTTAGCGGGCGGCTTTGCGCCAGCTCCCGAGTCCTCCGATCACTTTACGATCAAGAAAAACTATGACCTCTATATCGGGGGGAAGTGGACTCAGGCGGCGAAGCGCTTCCAGACGAGCAATCCTGCGACAGGCGAAGTCATTTCGGAGGTCGCTTTGGCCGGAACTAAGGAGGTGAATCTCGCCGTCAAAGCAGCGCGCAAAGCCTATGATGAAGTTTGGTCAAAGATGCCTGCCTCGGAGCGGGGGAAGTATCTCTTCCGCATCGCTCGCCTCCTCCAAGAGCGGGCCCGTGAGTTCGCAGTGACTGAGACGATCGATGGTGGCAAGCCGATCCGTGAAAGTCGCGATGTCGATGTTCCGCTTGCGGCGGCTCATTTCTTCTACCATGCGGGCTGGGCTGATAAGTTAGAATATGCATTTCCGGGGGCCAAAGTGGGCCCTCTGGGAGTCGTTGCGCAGGTCATTCCGTGGAATTTTCCGCTTCTGATGGCTGCGTGGAAAATCGCTCCCGCTTTGGCTTGCGGAAATACCGTGGTCCTAAAACCTGCGGAGACCACTCCGCTCACTGCTCTTAAATTAGCCGAGCTTTTTGATGATGCCGGTCTCCCGCCGGGAGTTGTCAATATCATCACCGGAGCTGGCGAAACGGGGCAAGCTCTCGTCGAGCATCCAGACGTCAATAAGGTCGCCTTCACTGGGTCCACTGCCGTAGGCAAGGCGATCCGCCGTTCGGTCGCCGGCACTGGGAAGAAGTTCACCTTGGAGCTCGGTGGCAAGGCTGCGAACATCATCTTTGAAGACGCGGCTCTCAATGAGGCCGTCGAGGGAATCGTGAACGGGATTTTCTTTAATCAAGGCCACGTCTGTTGTGCGGGCTCCCGTCTTTTTGTGCAGGAAAGCATCGCAAGTCAGGTCATCAAAAAACTTCAAAAACGGATGCAGACCCTCATCGTGGGAAACCCGCTTGATAAGAATACCGACATCGGTGCCATTAACTCCGCCGAGCAACTGCAGCGCATTAAGAGCCTCGTAAAAGCAGGCCAAGCCGAGGGCGCCTGCCTTTGGCAAGCTGCGGGTGGATTGCCCCGAAAAGGGAATTGGTTTAAGCCCACCCTCTTCACGGACTGCGCGCAGAGCCACCGCATCGTGCAGGAGGAAATCTTCGGTCCCGTCCTCGCCATTCAGACCTTCCGCACGCCGCAGGAAGCCTTGAGCAAGGCAAACAATACTCCCTACGGACTCAGCGGCGGAGTTTGGACTGATAAGGGCTCTAAGGCTTTTAAAATGACCACTGGTCTGAATGCCGGAGTCGTCTGGGCGAATACATTTAACAAGTTTGACCCCAGCTCTCCCTTCGGCGGCTTTAAGGAAAGCGGGATCGGCCGTGAAGGCGGAATACACGGCCTCTCAGCCTATTGCCAAATCAGCCACTAATCTCCCACACAGACATCTTTCACATGAGCACATCAGGCATTCCTAAAACCTATAAACTCTTCATCGCTGGCAAGTTCCCCCGGAGTGAATCCGGGCGTATCACTGAGGTCCGCAGCGCCCAAGGCGAGTTCCTCGCGAATGCCTCCCGCGCAAGCCGTAAGGATTTTCGGAACTCCGTGGTGGCAGCACGGAAGGCCGCCGCCGGCTGGGCTAAGGCGAGCTCTTATCTGAAAGGGCAGATTCTTTACCGCATTGCGGAGGTGCTTGATGGGCGTTCTGAGCAGTTTGTGAAGGAGTTAGGAGCGCGCGGATTTTCTCAGAAAAAAGCCGAGGCAGATGTTGCGGAAGCGGTGGATCTCCTCGTTCACTACGCGGGCTGGACTGACAAATACCAAGCCCTTTTCTCTTCGGTGAACCCGGTGGCTTCAGCTCATTTTAACTTCTCGGTGCCCCAGCCTAGCGGACTGGTCGGCATCATCGCGCCGAGGAGTGGTAGCCTCGCCGCCCTTGTATCGGCGATTGCTCCCGCGCTGCTCGGTGGAAATGCCCTCGTGGTTCTCGCCGCTCAGGATGCTCTCAGCGCGATTTCTTTTGCCGAGGTCTTAGTCAGCTCAGATGTCCCTGCTGGAGTGGTCAATCTCCTCACTGCTCAGCGAGCCGAACTTGTGCCAGAATTCGTGAAACACATGGATGTCAATGCGGTCCTTCTCTGCTCAGATGACGTCGATGAGAGAAAGAACGCGGAATGGCAATCGGCCGAAAACCTCAAACGCCTCTCGCTCCATCCAGACCGAGCCCTCGCGCGCAGCCCCTATCACATTCTCGATTTCCAAGAAATTAAGACCACCTGGCATCCCATCGGGGTCTGATGGAGAGATTCCCTGCGCCTTCTTGCGGAGCTTTGCGAAGGCGGCTTCGAGCGCCCCAAGGTCTAAATGCGATTGAAATCCTTAATGCCTTAAATGTCTCAACGCTTTTTTAAAACCACTGTAATGGGCTTGGGGAGATTAAAATTCACGGGATCGGCCGTGAGGTAACCACTCTTTGAGACGAGAAGCGTCTCGATCGTGGGGAGATCTTGACGGATGTATGCTGAGCCCTTGGCTCCGGTGCTAATCGGGTTGTAGTTGAAGCTCCGCGTCAAGGGGCGGATGTAAGCGTCTTCGAGAGGCTTGCCGGATTCATCCACGACAAAGACATTCGGCGAGCAAGAAGTCCCCAAGAATACGCTGATAAAGGCGAAGGCGAGGAAGGAGATCTTCTGAATCATGCTTCGAGAGATTTAGAATGAAGTGGAGAGGAATTTTTCCTGCTCCAGACGCTCGGCGGATTTGAAGTCGTTCTTCTCGGAGGTCTCACCGACGAGTTCCTCACGGAATTTGTCAATCATCGCCTCGACTGGCCAGGCGCTCGCTTCTCCGAAGGCGCAGACCGTCTTTCCATCGATTTGGTAAGCGATTTCTTCCAGCGTTTTGACGTCCTCGGGAGTGGCACTGCCATCCTCGATCCGGTCAGAGACCTTCTTCATCCAAGTGGAGCCTTCCCTGCATGGAGTGCACTGCCCGCAGGACTCATGAGCATAAAAATGGGTGATATTATTGAGGACCCAAGACATGCGGCGGGAGTCATCCATCACGATCACTCCTCCAGAGCCAGCCATGGAGCCCGCAGCAGCGAGCGTATCAAAGTCCAGCGGGAGATCCCAGAAGGTGATGTCCTTCGCTTCGTCACCACGACCGATTTTGAATGATTCCTCACAGCGGAGCACCTTGGAAGATGAGCCACCGGGGATCACCGCTTTAAATTCCCGTCCGTCCTTCGGGCCTCCACACATCTCATAGAGGAGCTCTCGGAAGGTGACCTTACCCACTTGCACCTCGAAGTATCCGGGTTTCTTGACATCGCCCGAGACGCAGAGAATGCGGGTGCCAGAGTTCCGCGGAGTGCCCAGTTTCACATACTCGTCACCCCCCATGCGGAGGATGTGCACGACGTGGCAGAGCGATTCGACATTATTCACGATAGTAGGAGCCATGTAGAGCCCCATGGCTGCTGGGAAATAAGGTGGCTTAATACGGGGATAGGGGCGCTTGCCTTCGAGCGACTCGATGAGCCCAGTCTCCTCACCGCAAATGTAAGCGGCAGCTCCACGATGGACGTAGATTTCTAAGTCGAAGCCGGAAGAGAGGATATTTTTCCCGAGAAGGTTCTTTGCGCGAGCTTCTGCGATTGCTTTTTCTAGCGTGATGGCGGCCTCGGGGAATTCCTCACGAATGTAAATGTAGGCAGTGTGAGCACCCACCGCGAAGGCAGAAAGAATCATGCCCTCGATGAGTTGGTGCGGATCTTGGTGGACGATATAGCGGTCCTTAAAAGTGCCGGGCTCCGATTCGTCACAGTTACAGATGAGGTAAACGGGTTTTTGATTATCCGGCGGGATGAAACCCCACTTGATGCCAGTGGGGAAGCCCGCGCCACCACGGCCTCGCAGCCCAGAAGTTTTCACCTCATCAATGATGGCCTTTGGCTCCATGCCGAGGCCTTTTTTTAACATCTCGTATCCGCCATCCTTGATGTAGGTGTCGATGGAGGTGTCCCAGCCTTGGCGATCGACATTTTTGAAGATCAGGCGGTGCTCGTTAGCATGGGGTTCTTTGCCAGGAAGGTAGGTGATGTCAGACATGGTTTTTCTTTAACCGTTGTATTGAGCAATAAGTTCTTGAGCCTTCTCAGGGAGGACTCCTTCATGGAAGTCATCATTGACGAGGCAAACCGGAGCTGTTCCGCAGGAGGCGAGACACTCGGCGTATTCGACGGAAAATTTCCCGCAGGGTGACACTGAAATTGGGTCCTTATGAGTGTCTGCTGAACCTCGGTCGATCCCGGTGAGCTCACAAATCTTAGCCATCAGTTCGTAAGAGCCTCCCATGGCGCAGGAGAGGGTGCGGCAGACGCGGAAGTGCAGCTTACCGGGAGCCTTTTGGCGGAAGCCCGGATAGAAGGTGACGACCTCTACGACCTTGATCGGAGCGATGTCTAGCTTTTGAGCGACCCAGTCGATCGACTCTGGGCTGATAAAGCCGAAGCGGTGCTGAACTTCATGAAGGAGCGGCAGCACGGCGGAGCGCTTTTGATCATCAGGATACTGCGCAATGCGGCGATCGGCCTCCTGCTCAAGCTGGGGAGTGATGGCAAAGGGCTCAAAGTTCTCAGTTCCGGGAGTCTCAGGCGAGAGAATGTTTTTCTCCAGCACGCTGGGCTCTGGACGCAGGTAGTGCACGTGCGCTGGGTTGATTTTTCTGGCTTGGGGGACCTTGCCAAGAGTCAGGTAGATCAGCTGCGAGCGGTCGATCAGGCGAGGACGAGGAACCTGAAGCGGGGATGCAGAACGGAGGCGGATATAACTCAGTCGTGATCGATCGATCACGCGAGGACGGGGGACTACAATGCGGGTGCTCACCGAGAGAGATGGGTTGAAAAGTTAAGGAAAGGAGGGAGATGTTTAGCGGTCACACTCACCCATGACGAAGTCGAGTGAGCCTAAAATGGCGGGAATGTCTGAGACCATGTGGCCTTTAAGAAGATCGGCACAGATGCCGAGATTGACGAAGGACGGGGCGCGGATTTTGAGCCGGTAGGGGACTCCTCCACCCTTCGAATGAATGTAGAAGCCTAGCTCGCCCTTCGGGTTTTCCGCCGCAAAGTAGACCTCACCCTCAGGCGCCTCGATGCCTTGGGTCGCGACGATAAAGTGGTGAATGAGTTCTTCCATCGACATCATGACCCGTTCCTTGTCTGGGAGGCTCGATTTCGGGTCGACGACATTAATGGGGCCTTCTGGGAAGTCGGCGAGAACTTGGCGGATGATCTTGATGGACTGGCGCATCTCCTCCATGCGGATCAGGTAGCGATCATAGCAGTCACCATTCTCGCCGATTGGGACATCGAAGTCATACTTCTCATAGCCGAGATAGGGGCTGTCTTTGCGGAGATCACGAGCCACGCCACAGGCGCGGAGATTGGGCCCCGTCATCCCGTAGCTGATGGCGTCTTCCTTGCTGATCACGCCGACATCGCACATCCGCTCAAGGTAAATTTTATTCTTATTCAGGAGGGCTGCGATTTCATCGATCGTATTCTCGCACTCATCGAGGAATTTAAGAATATCCTGATCCAGCCCCTCGGGGATGTCACGGATTTGCCCGCCGATGCGGGTGTAGGAGGTGGTGAAGCGTGCTCCGGTGAGCTGCTCGCAGAAGTTGTAGATCTTCTCGCGCTCGGTGAAGGTGTAGAGGAAGACCGTCATCGCGCCCACATCCATGGCGCAGACGCCCACTCCGAGCATGTGGGAGGAAATGCGAGCCAGTTCACAGCAGAGGACCCGCAGCGCTTGGCCGCGGGGTGGGAGTTCCCAATCCATGAGTTTCTCTACCGCGCAGGCGTAGGCCACATTATTAGCGAGAGGGGCGAGATAATCCAAGCGGTCCGTGTAAGGGACGAACTGGTTGTAGTGCATGTTCTCGGCGATCTTCTCATCACCTCGGTGCAGGTAACCTATGTGAGGCTCCGCCTTTTCGATGATTTCACCATCCAGCTCCAGCACGAGGCGTAAGACGCCGTGGGTCGCGGGGTGGGAGGGCCCCATATTGAGGACCATCTTTTCGCCGAGCACATCATCCGTCTCAGCTTGGTAATCGTTTGCGGCTTTTGCTGCCACAGCGGCAGCATCCGGAGCCTCGTAAGTAGTGGTCTTGCTCATGTTAAGACAGAGGCATGAAACTCTCGTTCCATGGGGCTCGCAAGGACTTTGTGAAATATTTCACAAAGTCCACAAAGCGCTCAGGATTAGAAACGCTTGGGCAGCAAGGTTACGGAGGAGGGATTGTAGCGGTCTGCGGGAGAGAAAAGCCAACCGGGATCGCTTGAGACGAGCTCATAGTTCGTCAGGAGAAACTCGGGGAGAATTTGATTACTGTTCGGCTCGTAGAGCTTCCGGCCAGTGTAGCGGCCGTAAATCTTATACTCATAGTTCTGATCGAAGCCGTAGTTCTTACTGCCGCCCGCCTCGGGGAGACGGTCCGGGTTCCGCTTTCGTGATTCGTTAAAAATCACCAACTTTGCCGAGTTCGCTGATTGTCCCGGTTTTCTCAAATAACCCCAAAATCGTGTCTTCTTCACGAAGTAGCGCCGCCCGTAATAAAAATCCCCTCGCGGTTCCGTTGCGATTTGCGCCTTCCGCACTGCGGGGCTGGGCTGTGATCCCATATTTCCGCTAGCTCCGCTGGAAAGGTCACTAGAACAAGAGGGGAGGAAAATCGCCACCACTGAGAGGAGAAGCAGGACGAGCGGCGAGGGTGAAAAGGAAATCATTCGCATGAGGGAGGCAATTTCTCCTCAAGGATCCACGCGGTCAAGCTCCATGGCAGGAATCAAAAAAAACTCCCGCTTGAAAGATTCGGGACGATACCGCTTATTGCTCCCATGAATTTAACGAGGACGGCTTACGGGACTTGGAGTGGCGGACGATACATGCATTTCGGCGAGGTTCTCGATGAGGAGCGCTATCAGGAATGCATTCGGGTGGCCTACGAGGCGGGCATCCGCACCTTCGTCACGGCAGATGTTTATGGCCAAGGGAAGGCTGATGCGGCGCTTGGCGAGGCCCTCTCCGCCTACCCGCGTGAGAGTTATTGTCTCGTCGGGATGCTGGGGCACGATTTCATCGACGGTGAGCGCGAGGGCAGCAAAGGCTACCCTCGCTTTACCAATCCCGCCCTCAGATCGGCAGCTGGCTACCATGATTTTCTTCGCCGTGCTTGCGAAAGCTCGCTGAAGAATTGCCGCGCCGATTACTTCGACCTCATCATGCTGCATAACCCTGATGAACTCGGCTACACGAGTGATGCAGTTTGGAAAGGGATGAAAGGCTTGAAAGAAGAGGGTCTGGCGCAGCGCCTCGGCATCGCCCCCGGGCCCGCGAATGGCTTCACGCTGGATCTCCTCCACGTTTTTGAGAACTTTGGTGAGCTTCTTGATTGGGCCATGATCATTTTAAATCCGCTTGAGCCTTGGCCCGGTCAGCATGTGCTAGATTCTGCGGTGGCGAATCAGGTGGATATTCTGACCCGTGTGGTCGACTACGGGGGGCTCTTCCACGGTGACATGAAACCTGGCCACCTCTTCCGCCCGGGTGATCACCGGACCTACCGCCCTGAAGGATGGGTCGAGCGGGGGAATGATGCGATGCAGCCGATGCGCGAAATCGCCGAAAAGCACGGCCTCAGCATGATCCAGTTCGCCTCAGCATGGAACCTTTCTCAAGCCCCCGTGAAATGTGTGGTCCCCACCGTGATCCAAGAAGCGGGCGAAGGGGCGATCCCCATCGAGGATAAAATCCGAGACTACGCGGCCCTCCCCGAGGACTTTGTTTTTTCTCCGGAGGAAGTGGAAGCGATTCGTGCGATGGGAGATAATACTGGCTGTATGTCGCTCAAAGGCGCCAGCCTCCGCCACGAAGGCCCCTGCGATCGGCCAGACGAGTGGCCGATGCGTCCTGATCTCTTAGAACTCGCCGGGCAATACGGACTGAGTCAAGAGTGGTAGTGCTTTTTAGGCTTAGAGCTCTGCGCTCTAAGCTTTCCCGTAAACGGCCTGTGGATCGAAGGTCTTCTCGTCATCGACGAAGGCTAGATCCACCGGGTTATTCTGTGGGAAGCTCACTGCGCGGTAGAAGCAAGAACGCCTCCCAGTGTGGCAGGCACCTGCTCCTTGCTGGGTGACGTAGAGAATGATGGCATCCTGATCACAGTCGGTGCGTATTTCATGGACTTTTTGAGTGTGACCAGAGGTGGCGCCCTTGTGCCAAATTTCCTGACGCGAGCGCGAGAAATACACGGCCTCTCCCAGTTCAATCGTCATTTTAAGTGTCTCCTCATTCATGTAGGCGAGCATCAAGGGCTCCCGTGTCTCCTGATCGATCGCCATGGCCGCAATCAAGCCATCGGCATCAAATTTTGGCGAAAAGGCCAGCGACTCATCGAGTTCTTTCTTATCAGGGCGGGGCGAAAACTGCAATTCACTCATCACGTCA
>CALDZJ010000054.1 GCA_937944055.1 uncultured Verrucomicrobiales bacterium
CAAAAAACAAAAGAAAACCATGTCCAAAATACCAGAATCCGAGCTAACCCGAATCAAATCTGAAACTGACCTCATCGCGCTCATCCAGTCGCGAGGGACGGTCTTGAAAAAGCAGGGAATCAACTGGACGGGGCTTTGCCCCTTCCACGATGACAAAGAAACGCCGAATCTCATCGTGACGCCCAGCAAGGGCCTCTTCCGCTGCATGGCGAGCCAATGCGGGAAGACGGGAAACGCGATCCAATTCGTGCAATGGCACGATGGCTTGAGTTTTCGGCATGCCTTCGAACTTTTGGCCAATGGCGGGAAAGCGGCCTTTGCGCAAACGAATGGGAAGACGAAACAAAGCACGGTCCCAAAATTGCCTTGTCCGCTCGATCCTCAAGGCGAGGAAGTTAAAGTGCTCTCGCAGGTGATCGACTTTTATCACACGCGCTTGATGACGACTCACGGTGAGACGGCCTTACGCTATCTTGAAAGCCGAGGCCTCAAGGATGAGCGTCTCATCACCGAATTTAAGCTGGGGCTATCGGACCGAAGTTTGGGCCTTCGTATCCCACACAAGAACCGGAAGGAAGGCGAAGAACTGCGCGGCAAGTTGAAGACGCTGGGAGTTTATCGAGCGAACGGCTGCGAGCATTTGCGAGGCTGTCTGACCGCGCCGCTCTTCGATCAGAATGGCAAGCCCGCACAGATTTACGGGAGGCGAATTGATCCCCGCGCTCCGAAGGCCAGCCGCCACCTTTATCTGGCTCGACCGATGGCGGGAATCTTCAACTTTGAAGCCCTCAAAAGTCGAGAAATCATCCTGACTGAAAGCATCCTCGATGCTCTCACTTTTTACCGCCACGGAATGGAAAGAGTCACTTGCACTTATGGCACTGCGAACCTGACCGACGAACTTTTTCAGGCGATCAATGCGGCGAAAATCGAAAGTGTGAAGCTGGCCTTTGATGCGGACGAAGCGGGAGAAAAGGCGACTGCTCAAGCTTCTGCGAAGCTTGCGGTCTTTGGGATCGAGTGCTCTCAAATCAAGCTTCCATGGGGAGCGGACGTGAACAGCTACGCTCTCGACCAAGGAGCGGAAGCCTTGCGCCAAGCGGTGAGGAATGCGCACTGGCTCGATGCCGCCACCCCTCAAAAGCCCGAAAACTCTCCCTCTCTTAGTACAAAAGTAGCTTCTTCTTTAGCTGCTAAAGCTGCTTCCTCTGGCTCTGAAACGGTGGCTAAAGGAAAAGAGTTTCGACCCGTAAAAACGGAACTCGCGCGCAAGGGAGATCATCACGAAATAGTCTTCGGAGAGCGGCTTTACCGAGTGGGAGGACTTGAGAAAAACAACTCCTTGGAAGTCCTGCGAATCACTCTCCGAATCGCCTCCGAGGGCTTGATGCACGTGGACAGCCTCGACCTCTACCGAGACGGCGAGAGGAGGAGGTTTATTGATCGAGCGAGTGAGGAAACCTTGCTCGGAAAAGACCTTTTAAAGCGCGACATTGGGAAGCTTCTTTTGGCCCTTGAGCAAGCGCAGGAAAAAAGGCTGACAGAACCGGCGGAGGCTTCCGAAGTTGTTGAATTGACGGGGGATGAAGAGGAGGAAGCAATGAAACTTCTGAAATCGCCCAAACTTTTAGACCGCATCGTGAAGGCTTACGACGAAGCAGGAATTGCAGGAGAAACCAATAACCTCCTTGCGGCCTATCTCGCTTGCGCGAGTCGTAAACTCAGCAAGCCCCTTGCGGTCATCATCCAGTCCACCAGCGCAGCCGGAAAAAGCACCTTGATGGAAGCCGTCTTGAGCTTCTTCCCACCCGAGGAGCAGGTGAAATACTCTGCGATGACAGGCCAAAGTCTCTACTACCTGGGCGAAACAAATCTTAAGCACAAGATCCTCGCCATCGTGGAGGAGGAAGGAGCCGAGAAAGCCAGCTACGCCTTAAAGCTCCTGCAATCAGAGGGAGAATTGACGATAGCGAGCACGGGCAAAGACCCGCAATCGGGCCGGATGGAAACCCAAGAATATCATGTCGAAGGCCCCGTCGCGATCGTGTTCACCACCACCTCAATCGACATCGACGAGGAGTTGATGAATCGTTGCCTTGTCCTCACCGTCGATGAATCGAAAGAGCAAACCGAGCGCATCCATGAACTCCAAAGAGAAGCCCGAACTATCGAAGGAATCCTTGCCGCCGAGAAACGTAAAGATGTGCAAAAGCTTCTCCAGAATGCCCAACGCCTGATCCAGCCGATGAGAATCGCGAACTCATACGCGAGGCATTTGACTTTCACCAGCGGAAGAACCAGAACGAGACGCGATCATGAAAAATACCTCACCTTGATCGACACCATCGCGCTCCTCCACCAGCACCAACGCGAAACGATCAAGCACGTAGTCAACGGGCGCGAAGTCGAGATGCTTCCCGTCACCTTAGACGACATCGAAGCCGCCAACAAGATCGCGCCCGAAGTTCTCGGAAGATCACTCGACGAACTCCCGCCACAAACGCGCAGCCTCCTGGAGAAGATTAAAACCCTCGTTCGTGAAAAGATGGCCGAGCAAAAGCTGGAGCAGCGATACTGCCTCTTTAGCCGCCGAGAGTTGCGCGAGAAAACGGGCTGGAGTGAATTTCAAATCAGACTCCACACCGAACGATTGGAGGTCATGGAATACCTTCACCGCCGCAGCGGGAAGCAAGGGAGCCTTTGCAAATATGAGCTTTTAGTTGAGGCCTCTGAGGAGGTCAAAGCGTGGCAAGTGGGCCTCATCGATGTTGAAAAACTCCGTAAAATGGAAGCTGATCAAAAAGACAAAAACTAATCATACGACGACCACTTCGAGGGGTTTGGAGGAGGCTTCGTGCCCCCTTCGTGATCGAGCAATCACGAAGTTTAAAGCCCGTGGAATAAGGCTTTGAGGCAAACTTCGTGACTTCGTGGAATCGCACATCTGGAGGCCCAAAACTCAATCCATCATAAGCACAGCCCCACAAGTCCGAGCCTGAACACTTTTAACTGAACACTGAAAACTTAAGCGAAGCATGAGCGGCAAAAAAGGAGAGCGGAACATCGAGGGCATGAAGAAGCGGCGCAAAGGTGG
>CALDZJ010000055.1 GCA_937944055.1 uncultured Verrucomicrobiales bacterium
TACACTCTCCCTGCTGGGAACAGTGTCTGGGTTCCCCCTTTTGTCGCTGAGGACAGCTTCTCAGGGCGCGTGGACGAGATGATCTATAATGCGGGAGCGGATGAGACATTTATTTCACTTAACACCGATTCACTCCCAGCCAGCGATCAACATTACCTTGAGCTGGGTGAAGGAGCTGAGGCTGGGCTAGCGCTCGATATCATTTCATCTTCAGGGAACGGGGTGACGGTGAAAGGAGATGTCCAGGCCTTGGGACTCCTTCCGAACCATCGGATCGTGATCCGTGAGCACCTCACTCTGGGGGCCCTGCTCCCCGAGGGTGCTGACTTCGCTCCCTTTCAGGATACAGTCTCGCTCTTTCAAGCTGATGGCTCCCGGCTTGATGTTTTTTGGAACCCTTTTTCGGCGAGTTGGACCGATTCCTTCAATGTTTCTTGGGATGAGCAGAAGATCCTCCCGGGCCAAGGCTTGCTAGTCTTTTTAAGCGAGGGCCTCTCTATCCCTCTCGGGGCAAACGGGGAATTTAACCATGTGAAAACGACCCCGACGCGCTTTTTAGCAACAGCGAATGCGATCAATCTGGTCGGTCCGATCAATCCCTTCCCCGGGAGCTACAGTCTCTCGGAAGTGGGCTACCTCGCTGATCTTTCTCCGCTCCGTGACTCGGTTAATTTCTTCACGACCGATGGGATGTTTCTCCCAGACTCGACGTACTTGAGTGACGGGGGCCTCATCTCAGGCGACGGCGCGGTTTTTCTTAATGGGAGTGGCGAGGATTCTTCCACCGTCCAGCTCGCCTTCCGCCAGGCTGGGGTGGTTGATGTGATGTCTGACAAGACAATCGGGCTTGCTCCAGCTCAGGTCAGCATGGGCGCAGGCCTCAATAATTAATGAGTGATCAATGATCGCCAAGAGTTACAGGGATCCCAAGAAGGGCCAGATCACCCCCCCGCTTTCCTGATCCGCCTTTCTTCATGAAGCTTCTCCCTGCACTTTTCAGTCTCTTCCTAAACGGAGTATCGCTCTCGCTGGCCGGAAATCTTACGATCAACTCGAACGCTGGCCTGCAAGTCCGAGATTCAAGCGGTGCGCTGATCTCAGGCGGAGCGATCCGGGTCGGCTTTCTGAATCTGGAGAGCCCGAGAGATTTCATTACGGAAAACGCCAGCGACTTCGCGCAGATCGACGCTTATTGGACGCCGCTCGCGGAAGGCAGCCCGAATGGGGGCACCGTGGCCCAAGCTGGAAACACCGGGCAGACCTTGATCGTAAATGATCAATTTCTTGAGGGTGATTTCTTTGGGCAAATCACTAATGTCGCCTCCCTTCCGCAAGGAACAAAGCTGTTTTTATGGCTCTTGAATGATGCCGATCCTAGCGAGGCCAGCGAGTGGGCCATCGTGAGCTCAAGCGATCTCTCATGGTCCGTCCCCAGCGCAATCGGTTCTACCACCCTCTCCACGAACGATGTCGACCAGATCTTCCGAGGCTCCCGCGTGGGCAATGAGATTCGTCTTAGCCCAAAAGAGAGCCCGAGCGGCTTCGATGCTTGGGCAGTGGCCTCTTTTAATTTCGCCCAACTCGCTGACGGCGAAGCGGACTTTTCCGCAGACCCGGATGGTGATGGATGGACGAATGCGACGGAGTATGTCTTTGGCACACCGCCTCTTGTGAGTAGCACCCCAGGCGCACGCTTTGGGATCGAGCAATCGGACGAGGCTGAATTCTCACTAGTCTATCGGCCCTTGCCGGGGCGGAGCGATGTCCAAATCAGCGGGGAGACTTCCAGCGATCTTCGAGGATGGTCCCCTGCGAATGCATCAGAAATCACTCCCGGCACCTTCGCGATTTCACTCCCGAGCGGGAACGGAACGAGGGCCTTCGCAAGGCTTAAGTTCTCCCGCCCATAGGGGGAGAAGACCGAGCGCTTTTGAAAAAAAAATCGGGCGAAGGAGCCCTAGCAAGCGCGGCGGCGCCTTCCGATGAGCAATGAAAGCCCAATCGAAGTCAGCAGGAACGAGCTGGGCTCGGGGATGACCTCAATGGGAGCTAGGAGAACATTCGCTCCGTCCTGTGATCCGCGAAAAATGATGTTCACGTCCTCTGGGGTGAGGGTGGTGGATCCTGGGAAGGCAGGAAGCTCGAAGCTCGCGGAGTCAGAAGTCGCAATGGCCCATTCCGTGGCGAGAGCCGGATCCGATGCGTTAAAGACCCAAAAGAAGAGCTGGGTATCAATCGGGAGATAACCAGCTGCGATGCCCTCGATCTGCCCTAAGGTGTTCCCCTCCCCGATAAAATCATTCACAATGATCGTATCTCCAGTGTTAGAAGCTTGCACGATCGATCCTGAACCGACCTCGCTCTCCGCCAATGGTGTGAAGAGGGCGTCGATTTCTTGAAAATTGTCGGAATTCTGAAGAGTTGCGGCATTGTCTCCGCTGAGATCAAAGGCGCCGACTCGGACCACAGAACCAAATGGCAAGGGCTCATTATTAGAATCGCGGAATTGACCGGTAAAACCCTCGACCCCGCTCACCGTTACAGTCTGCGAGAAAATGGGAGAGATCGTAGCGATGAAAAAGGCAAGGGTGACTGCTTTCATTAGAGGAGATTTGCTAAACTTTTATTAAATGTCAATAACTCTTTGCGCCAAGGTCTTTTTTATTCGCAATTTTGAGACTCTCACACCTAAAACCTGAAAACAAAGGGTCACAATCGGAATAAGTCTCGCTTTCCCGCCCCGCGTCTCTTTTTTCTCTCACGCATTCTTAGAACACGGCACGAGCTCCGCAGAAGAGTTCCGCAGAAGAGTTCCGCAGAAGCTCCGCAGGAGCGCGCGTCTCGGAGACGCCACCCGATGAAGCTGAGCGAGGATGGGCTCTTCTTTTTAAAGGCAGATTTTTTTGAAGAGCTCGTTGAGCGGGAGGAGCATGCCGATGTAGAAGTCGCCAAATTCTCCGTAGCGTGCAGAGACTTCATCGAAGCGCATCTCGTAGACGATGTTTTTAATCTCGATGGTGTCCTTCGCGAGGAGGGTGACGCCCCATTCGTGCTCATCTAGGCCGGTGGAGCCGGTGATGAGCTGGAGGATTTTTCCGGAGTACTTGCGGCCCGTTTTCATGTGGCCTTTCATGAGCTTGGCGCGGGCCTGGTGATCGAGAGAATACCAATTGTAGTCATCATGCGCGGCGCGGCGCTTTGACATGGGGTAGAAGCAGATCGCCGGCCAATCCGGGAGGACGGGATACATGCGATGCTTAAGATAGTGGACCATGCGCTCGTCAAATTCTTGAAGAGCAGCGAGGTATTCTTCAGAGCCCTCAGTCATGCCGTCTTCGGCGATGAGGGTATCTTTCCCGTATTGTTCACGGCTGGTGGTGTATTCAGAACGCTCAGTCTGAGAGAGGTATGAGTAGGTGGGAGTGAGGACATCCACCCCGAGGGCGAGGGTGAGGCGTTTCTCAAAGTAGGTGGCATCAAGAAGATCTGGCGTCAGGAGCATGAAGCCTAGGTCCGCCTTGGGGGTGGCGATGGCGTAGGTGAGAAGTTGGGTGTCTTTATGGGCGCGGATTTCTTGGACAAGCTCGCTAAGCTGAGTTTTCGCTTGGCGTTTTTCGCCTTCAGAGAGGAGGGACCATTGGCTGTGGTCGATGGAGTAGAAAAGGTGCATGACGTGCCAGCCTTCGGCGGGAACGAGCGGAGTGGGTGTGTCTGACATGATGAGTTAGGGTTGATTACTGTCTGCGGAGATGCGGGCTTTGACCAGAGGCTGGTCCTCGTTACCGGTGGCTCCCTCGGTAATGATGACGGCCCAAGGGGCGATATCGCCATTCGTGTAAGCATTAATCTCGGAGGCACTTTCAAAGCCATCAGTGGCACAAACATCGATGCTTGAGGATCCGCTACGGGTGAATTTCCCGTCTTCGATGCTGAGATTGAGAGTATCGCCAATGAGCTCACCGTCACCATTGCGGAAGGTGACGCGTAGGGTTGTAGAAGCGCCCTCGTTCAGGGTGATCTTAGCGCAAGGGATGAGTTCCGCTTCTAGGACGATGCCGAGGTCGGCATTTTCGCCCTTCCGGATCGGCTTCCGCCATCCTGTCTTGACCGTTGAGATGGTGACAAAGTCCCCCTTCGCTGGGTAGTCCTCTTTAAAGGAGATGATGTCTCCTTGAGGTGCCTCATTGATAAAGGCGGATATCCCCCAGCCGAGGATTCCGAGAAGGCAGGCGACAACGAGGAGAAGGCTGATTTTCTCCAGAAGGCTGGTAGGAGGCTGGTCTCTCTTCTTTGAAATTGAGGTGGATTGTTTTTTGCGGACCGATTTGATTTCTGAACTGGGGGAGTCTGCATCTGGAGCGGGTGAGTCAGATTCGCTCTTCAGCTTGCCCTCTCTCAGTGAGTCATCTGAGGCGGATTCTGGCTGATTTTCTTCGCTGAAATCGCTGAGATCGGCGAGATTTTCTTTGTTCTCGCCAGTTTCCACAACTTCAGGTTCAAGATTCTCATCACCGAGGTCCCAGAAATCTTCCTGAGCTTCTACGATCGGCTGGGAAGATTTTTCACGCGGTTTCTTACTCATAAGTGCTGGGAGGAGAGATACTCAGCCTCTGGGGGACATGCAATGCGAGAATCAAGGTGACGGGAATCAATGTGGGAAAAAGAGTTTGCATCTTTTCGCTCAGAAGAGAACAGTTTCCCTAGAAGCCATGGCTGATCTTGAAGACAAAAATCCAGAAAGCGTTGCCGGGAAATTTTACGTCGATTCCCAGTGTATTGATTGTGACCTGTGCCGCGAAACTGCCCCTGAGAACTTTCAGCGCTCGGACGACGAGGGATACTCGTATGTTTATAAACAGCCTGAGAATGAGGAAGAGACCGCTCTCTGCATGGAGGCTCTAGAGGGTTGCCCCGTAGAGGCGATCGGTGAAGACGGAGCTGACGGCTAATTTTGAAGTCATGCCTCGTAACCCGGGCTCCAAAAAGGAGAAGAAACTATCCCGGGGAAATATGCGTGCTGATATCGTCGGCCAATGGGTCGGGGCGCGGCGGCCCCTCGATCTCAATAAAAATGTTTCAAAGCCCTCCGATCATATCGAGGCGATCTTGGAAGCGATCGGGGTGCGCGGCGGGCTCGATGAAGATCGGGTGAAGGAAGCATGGAGTAGTCTCGCAGGTGAATTAATCGCAAAGCAGACGGAACCAGTTTCCTTACGCAAGGGCTGCTTAAGTCTGAAGGTGCTACAACCAGCGATGCGCTATCATCTCGAGCAGCTCAAACCCGGGCTGCTGCGAAAGTTGCAGGCCGAATTAGGTGAGGAGAATATCCTCTCACTCCGACTCACCATCGGGTGATTTTTTTAAAACATCAGACGACCGGCAATCAGGCGATGAGCATAAAACGATGACATACCGTTCCTTATTTTTCGATTGGTCAGGCACGCTGGTGGATGATTTACCGCCGACTCTGTATGCAACGAATGCAGTCTTGGCGGAAAATGGAGTTCCTCCGATGAGCCGGGAGGAGTTCCGTGAGCGCTTCCGCCTGCCTTATCCCGAATTTTATCATGAAGTCCTGCCGGGCGTGGCGATCTCTGATCTAGAAGATACTTTTCGTGCTGCCTTCCGGGAATCACCCCAGGGAGTGACAGTGCTGCCTCATGCCAGAGAGATGCTGGACTGGTGCCATGAGGAAAAAATCCGTTGTTTCGTCCTCTCCAGCATGGATGAAGGGCTCTTCCTACAACAGGCCCGCGCTTTCGGCATCTTAGAGTGTTTTGAAGAAGTTTACGCAGGGGTGATCGATAAGAGAGAGCGTATTAGGGAGCTCATTAGGACCCATCAGCTGGAGCCTTCCACCACAGCCTTCTTGGGAGACATGGCCCATGATATTGCCACGGCTAAGCATGGGGGCATTGACTCGATCGCCTTGGCCACAGGCTATGACCCCATCGAGCGGCTGCGCAAAAATGAACCGACCTACCTCCTCGATGATCTAGCTGAGGTCCGCGAGTGGCTCAGCCAAGAAAGCCCATCTTCATCATGAAAGATCAAATTATCATCCGCGGACTCCAGCTCTCCTGCCGCATTGGCGTGCCCGTCGAGGAGCGCTCGGAAGCCCAAGACCTCCGCGCACACCTAACTCTAGAAGTCGCCCCTTTTCCAAAAGATGACCGCATCGACGGAACAGTAGATTATAAGTCCGTAGCTGATGAAATCCGCCGCCTCGCTCGCGCGGGGGAGAGGCAATTGATCGAGACCTTGGCCCAAGAGATCGCCACTTTCATTTTAGAAAATTATCCCGTGCACAAGGTGCGCGTAGAATTAGAGAAATTCATTCTACCCGAGACAGATTGGGTCGGCGTGATCGTGAATCGATCTGCTTCAGAGTGAATTTGAACGTGCAGTAAGGCGACTTATCTCTAGGATCCTGCGCGAAGAGTCCACACCCGCTTTTCACTCAGCCAAATGTCCACCGAGCCTTCTTCTGAGCCCGCCTCTAACATCGATGCCGAACATGATCGTGAGCTCGTTCGCCGTGCTCAAGCCGGAGAAACGCAGGCCTTTGATGAACTCGTCCTCAAATTCAGCCCCCGCCTCTATGGCATGGTCTACCACATGACCTCAAATAAGGAGGACACTCACGATCTCCTCCAAGATATTTTCGCCAAAGCTTATCGTTCGTTGAAAAGGTTTCGTGGAAAATCGAGCTTCTACACCTGGATTTACTCCATCGCTACCAATATGACGCTTAACTTCCTGAAAAAAAGGAAGCGGCGCGTGGCGTGGAGCTTGGATGATGTCGATTCAGGCATCCAGAACGACGAGGCCATGGTCGATATCGCCCACGCCGCGAACCCGCGACACCAAAGCGATGTGAATGAACTTCAAAAAAAATTGAACGAAGCGTTACTCTCGCTGTCAGAAGACCACAGAGCAGTTGTGACCATGTTCGATATCCAAGGGATTCCCCACGCTGAAATCAGCAAGATCCTTAAAGTATCGGAAGGAACCGTCCGCTCGAGACTCTTCTACGCGCACCAGCAATTGCAGGGGCATTTGGAGGAATTCATCCGCTAAATATTTGCTTGCAAAAGTTAATAATTTAGCTTTTTATCAAAAAAATCCCCGCAAATGACTGATTACGACGAACAAGTTCGAAAAATTGTAAGCCTCAAGCGCTACGAGACTCCCCGCGACGGCTACTTCGAGGACTTCCTGAGCGAGTTCCAGCAACGCCGGCGCCGTGAGCTTTCCCAAAAATCATCCACAGCCCTCTTCCTAGAGCGTCTCGCGACTTGGTTTCGCGAAATCGGCTCGATCAAATGGGTCGCTGGAGCCGGAGTCGCCTATGCCGCCGTCATGGTCGCAATCTTAATGTGGCCCGCGGGTCCAGGCACGGTTCCGGACTCGAACCGAGCTCCCGCTTCCTTCGAGGGCGGCCAAGCCCCCCTCATCCCTGCCGAGGAAACCACCGAGGACGCCCCCGAGCTCAAATTCTAGGAAAGCCCGCCTGATCACTCTTAGTTTCCCGAGCAACGCGCTGCGATTTTTTTTCGCTGCGCGTTTTTTCTGAGCTCTGCCAAAGTATCAGCATGCCAAGTCAAGCCGCTCATTTTTCTGTCCAGACCTCAGGGAAAGGAACCTATGAAATCACCCATCAGCTTGAGGAAAGAGTCGCACAAGCAGGGATCAAGACTGGGACCGTGACCGTCTTTGTCCAACACACCAGCGCCAGCCTCGTCATCATGGAAAATGCCGATCCCAGCGCCCGCACTGACCTCCACGCCTTTTTTGATCACCTCGTCCCAGAAGATACCCCATACTTCATCCACACCTACGAGGGCCCAGATGACATGCCCTCCCACATTCGCATGGTTCTCACCCGCACCAGCGAAGTCATTCCCATCGTCGAGGGCCGCGTAACTCTGGGCACTTGGCAAGGACTCTTCCTTTTCGAACATCGAGACCAAGCTCACACTCGGCGCATTGTCCTCATGATCCAAGGTGATGCTTAGCTCCAATGATACCGCCCTTTTAAAAAAAGCCCCGCTTCATCCCTGAAGCGAGGCTTTTTATTGCTAGAGTGCGTGTGTGTTCGGAAACGTCATTTAAGCCCGTCACCGAAAAGGAGTTGAAGCAAATTGCATAAAGAGAATCCAGAACAAATTTCCCTCCTTTTCGCCTCTCACCTTCGCATCATTTATTGAGTCGATGCTCTGATTCTTCTTATCGATTCAGAAAATCGATCCCACCCTGCTCTACTGCTCTTATGAATCGCCTTAAGCTCATTATTCCCCCTCTCCCTTGGCATCGCGCACGTCACCGTGAAGGCGCAGGAGAACGGGTCATCTTACTTCATGGTCTCTGGCGCAGCATCTGGGCCATGGAAGATCTATCACAAAGTCTCCATGACGCGGGCTTTGACCTTCTCAATGTCCCTTACCCCTCCTTCCGCAAGTCACTCTCTGACATTGTCGAGGAAGTTGCCAGAGCCATTCGTCATACGAGCGGCACTGAAAAAACACAGCACTTCGTCACCCACTCGATGGGCGGCATTGTCCTCCGCTGCCTCGCCGATCGCTACCCAGAATTAGTCACGGGAAGGGTCATCATGCTCGCTCCGCCGAATCAAGGCAGTGAAATTATCGACTGGCTAGAGGACTGCCCGCTCGCTCGTTACTCGCTCGGCCCAGCTGGCATGAACCTATCCACCACCCGCGTAAAAAAGGAAATCCCCACCCTCTCGTCAGAAAAAGATCTCACCGTAATCATGGGGAAACGACAAAGCATCCCCATCTTTAACTCCTTCCTCCAAGGTCCGCACGATGGCATAGTCACGGTGGAAGGAGGGCGCCTCCACCCGCTCACGCCTCTTGAAGTGGTGGACGCCGACCACAGCTTCATTATGGGGGATCGTGCCGTCATCAAACGAGTGATCCAACGACTCAAAAGTAAATAGATCGCTCCCAGAATTTTTCATCATTGTTCAGTGATTCACCCCTCGCCTAATCTCTAGCGCCCTCACCCCCATGAGCCACGCCCCCGCCCATCCCATCTCCCCACCTTTCCAATGTTCACCTTTATCCACGCCGCAGACCTCCATCTCGATAGCCCCCTCCGTGGTCTCTCGCGCCATGATGATGCCCCCGTCGAAGCGATCCGCGGAGCCACCCGGCGCGCGCTCGAGAACCTAGTCGATCTCGCTCTTGAAAAAAAGGTCGCCTTCCTCCTCATCGCCGGTGACCTCTACGATGGTGATCAGAAGGACTACGCCACCGCCCTTTTCTTCAATCGCCAAATGCTGCGCCTCAAAGCACAAGACATCCCGGTCTTCGCCATACGAGGGAATCACGATGCCGAGTCAGTCATCACGAAAGTCCTCTCCCCCCCTGATAATGTCACCTTCTTCTCCGTCAAGAAACCCGAGAGTCACACCCTCCCAACACTCCCCGTCACGATCCATGGCCAAGGATTCGCCAATGCCAAAGTGCAAGAAAACCTCGCTCAAAAATACCCCAGCTCCCTTAGTGGTCACTTTAACATTGGCCTCCTTCACACCAGTCTCGCCGGCAGCACCGCGCACGATACCTACGCCCCCTGCTCGCTCGCTGACCTTCAGAAAAAGGGCTACCATTACTGGGCTCTCGGCCACATTCACCAGCCAGAGCTTCTTTGTAAAGACCCCTGGATCGTCTACTCTGGGAACATCCAAGGCCGCAAAATCAACGAGACTGGCCAGCGCGGCTGCTCTCTCGTAGAGGTCAATGACGCCTTAGAAATCACGTCACAGCGTCTCGTGCCGCTCGATGTCGTCCGCTGGGCTCACCTCCAGCTCGACCTTACAGAAATCAGTGACGAAAGCGCGCTACACGCCCTCATCAGCCAGACCCTCCAACAGCAGCTCCAAGAAGTCGGCCCACGCCTCCTTGCAATCCGCCTCACCCTCACTGGGAGCACCCCGCTCCATGGCGTTCTTCACGCAGATCTCTCACGCTGGCAAGCCGAGTGCACCAGCATCGCCGTCGAGCTAAACTCCGAGCAAATCTGGTTTGAGCGTCTCAAGCTGCGCACCACGCCCGCTTATGATCCGCAAGAACTCGCAAAACGTGATGACCTCACCGCCCTCGTCCTCACCGCCTTAAAACGCTTCACTCCTCAAAAAAAACCGGCCGCGCTAGACGCTCTGGAAGCTAAACTCCCAGCCCCCGCCCTGACTGAGCTGAATGAACTCGCTGAATCAGACTCTCTTTCAGAAGAAGTCGCCGCCATCGTCCTCCATAGCATCGCAACCTCAGAATAGAAAAAAAGATGCGCCTTGATTCCCTCTCCATTCCTGCCTTCGGCCCCTTTAGCGACTTCTCCCTAGACTTCCCAAAATCGAAGTACGACGTCCACTTAATATACGGCGCGAACGAGGCCGGTAAAAGCTCTCTCCTCCGCGCAATCCACCACCTCTTCTTCGGCATCCCTCGCAGCACCCCAGATAATTTTCTCCACCCAAATAGCCAACTCCTCATCGGAGCAAGCATTTCAGAAGGAAAAGAAACCCTCAATTTCTTTCGGAAAAAGGGCCTGAGAAACACCCTACTAGACTCCGCTAAAAACAGCCTCCCCGAGAGCTCCCTCACCGCCTTCTTAGGCTCCGTAAATGAGGAATTTTTTCAAAACATGTTTGGCCTCACCACCCATTCACTGCGGGCAGGAACCGCCAAGCTCCTCTCGGGAGAAGGCGACCTCGGCACCGCCATCTTCTCGGTCGCTCTGGGTGGCTCCCCGATCGATGACGCAATTAAAAAATTAGAAACTGAGGCTGAACTCCTCTTCAAAGCGCGCGCGAAAAAATCCATCATCCCGCTCGCGATCAAAGCACATAAAGAAGCAGAAAAAGCCTCCCGCGAACAAAGCACCAGCGTCACCGCTTGGAAAAACCTCCAAAGTGATATCAAGGAAGCCCGCGCCGCCCTCGCCGAAGCAAATGAAAGGCACCGCGCACGCCACACCCGCAGCTTATACATTGAAAACTGCCTCGCCGCCCTCCCCCTCCTCAGCACCATCCACGAGCTAGAAAAGCAACTCGCCGCAATTCAAGCACCCTCGCTTCCTAGCGACTTCCCAAAAAGAGTCCGCGCCCACCAATCCCAGGCCGCCGCCAACTCACAAGCCTTCCAACTCGCCACTTCACAAATCAAGAATGCCGAAAAATCTCTCGCCCAGCTGCCCGATTTCTCACCCCTTCTCGCCGCCACCACCGAGTTTGAAACCCTCAAGCGCAAGGCCGATCAACAGCTCGAAAACCTCGAAGCCCTCCCTCACTTACAGGCCAGCTTAGCAGACATCGACCTCGCCCAGCTCCACCCCGTCCGCAGCGCTGATCTCACCCTCATGACGGAAGCCGCGGACTCTCTCCATGAACTCACTCAGCAAAAGGCAAGCCTCACTCGCAAGCTAGAAAACCTCAAAATCGAGCTCAAAGCCCAGCACGCCGCACTCACCGAAGCTCATGACCTCGGCGAACTCGAGGAACAATGCCGCCTTGCCGATGAGTTCGCCGCCGAAAAGGCCTCACTCAGCAACTTAGAAAAAAAACTCCTCACACTGCGCTCACAGCGTGACAAACTCAGCGCCAGACTCGGCGTCCACGGAGACCCCAGCACACTCCAGATCCCAGGCACCCGCGCCATCCAATCCGCAGCCCGTGAGCAGGAGGCCCTCCACACCGAGCATCATGAAATTAAAGCCCGCCTCCGAGAAACTCGCGACGCCCTTGCCGATGAACAAAGCGCACTCGCTCATCTCGCCTCCCAAGCTCCCATCTACTCGCAAGCCGACCTCTCCCAATCGCGCGCTGAGCGCGATGCACTCTGGGCCAAGATCTTAAGTTCACAACAGATCGCACCCACTCTCACGGAGGCCATTTCACACGCCGACCAAGTCGCCGACACCCTCCGCGATCATTCCGAGCACATCGCGCAGGCCGCCGGACACCAAGCAAAAATCTCCCAGCTCGAAGGCAAACTCACACGACTCCATGACGACCTAAAATCAGCAAAAAAAGCGCTCGAAAAATGGGAAAACTCATGGCGCCCCCAATCACGTGAACTCTCCCCAATCGCCCTCCTAGAGTGGCGAGAAGACTGGGAGAAACTCTGCACCCTCATCACAGAAGAAGAAACCCTCAATCTCGAAATCACCCAGCTCCATCAAAAAGAAATCACCCTCCTTGCCGAGCTCGGTGGCAAGGAATTCACCACACAACACCGCTCCCTCAAGCTAGCCCTCAATCGCGCCCACCAAGAGCAGGGCGAGCGTAACCTCATCCAAAAACAAGTCTCAAAAAATGAAGTCAAACAGCAGCAACTCAGCCAAGAAGCCACAGCCTTAGAAAAAGACCTCAGCACCGCTCAAGCGACCTGGGACCAAGCCTGCGCGCGCTGTAAAATCTCCCCTGAGCTCCCGCCAAAAGCCGCCGTAGAAGCCCTCCACGAACGCGCCCGCGCTCATGAACGGGCGCTCGATCTCAAATCACGCCAAACCGCCGTAGATGACTATCAGGCCCTCGTGAAATCACTCGCCCAACGCTTCGCAGTGGACCCCTCGGAGCCCGCTCTAAGCGCGTACTACAATCAGGCTAAGATCGATCAAGGCCGCGCTAAAACTCTGGAAACTCAGCTCGCTCAACTCAAAGACTCCCTCCCGAAAATACAACTCGCCCACGAGGCTGACCTTGCCACTTTTCAGACCCTCGCAGAGCAAGCCGGGACCGAGGACTTCGAGCCCATCATCCGCCAACATGAGAAACGCTCCTCCCTCCTCACCCGACTCGAAGACCAAAAAACAGCCCTTCAAAACCTCGCCGGCCTCACTCCCCTGACCGAATTTTTAGAAAACCTCGAACAAGAAGAAGCCACTGCCCTCGCCGAAGAAAAACTCACCCTCGATCAAAGCCAAGAAAACCTCCAGCAAGAGCGCGATCACGCCAAGGCACAGCTCGATGAACACCTGCGTCGCCAGGCCGAACTCCAAAAAAACACCGACCTCGCCGCCGCCCAAAAGCAAGCCTCGGCCGATGCCCTCGCCGCTGTCGTGGCAGATGCCCAGCGCTTCCGGCAACTCCAATACGCCATCGACTTCTTAAAACAACAGGTCGATGACTATCGCCAAAAAACCCAAGGCCCGATGCTCGAAAAAACCTCCTCATTTTTCAAAGCCCTCACCTCTGGAGCCTTCGCACGCGTCGCAGCCCAACTGGATGAAAAAGATCAGCCTCAGCTCATCGCAATCCGTGCCGGAGGGGAGCCCGTCAGCACCAGCGGCCTCTCAGAAGGCACCGCCGATCAACTCTACCTCGCGCTCCGCCTCGCCGCAATTTCCCTGCACCTCGAAAATCACCCACCCATCCCGCTCATCCTCGATGACCTCCTCATGACCTTCGATGACAAACGGACCCAGGCCCTCATCCCAGTCCTCCAAGAACTAAGCCAGCAGACTCAGATCCTCATCTTCAGTCACCACGCGCACCTCGAGGAGCTTATCGGAAAATCAGTGCTGACTCAGCGCCTTTAAAAGCCACCCAGAGAGCCACCCGCTCATCTTTTCAATCATCTCGCCACTAAGCCAAGATTATTGATTTGAATTATTTCCCGCTCCACTACGTTTCATCATTATGCAAAAAGGATTTTTAATAACTTTAGCGAGTCTAGCCGCCTGGCTTTTCCTCCCATCCTGTAGCGAATATCGCTCCTACGGACACTCCAGCGGATACTCAGGTGGATACACCACCTCAAGCTACGGCTCCTTACGCGGCCACGCCCCCCTGCGGGTCGGCTTCATCAGCACCACCTATGATCGCTGGAGCTATGACCCGTATCGTCGTAGCTACTATGACCACTCAATCGGTAAATATTACAATCGTGGCCTAGGCACCTATTACTCCTCTGCTCCTCGCCGTTATCGCGCCCCGCACTACCCTCGTGGATATCGCTCAGGGTCACGCCTTGCTTGCCCCAGCTACCTCCCCCGCCAATCATCGAGACGCCGAAATTCCAACTCCTTTCATTCGCGCCATTTATCGAATCAATACCCCACAGTCCTCCATCGCTCAGGTCAGAGAGCCTCTCGCACACGGGACTTCAGAGACTCCACCAGATCCAGCTCACGCCTGCGGTCAACCTCCCCTCGCTCATCCACTCCCCTTCGTAAGGCCTCAGAGCGCTCACGCCAAAAGTCATTTTCACAGCCGATCCGCCGCGTGCAACGGAAGATCGCCGAGCAGCGTCAACCACGTCAAATACGCCAGCCTCGTCAAACAAACCGGACTTCTAACAACCCACCTCAACGCCCATCCTCCACCTCTCGTCCAGCACCGGCACTTCGCCAACCAAGCCCCGCTCGGATAAACCTGCCCACTCGGATAAACCTGCCCACTCGCTCGACGAACCGAGCCCCCCAAAGAAGCCGCCAAAGATCCAACCAAAGGACCCGCTAAAAAATCTCTTGCTAGAATGTGTGATCGAAGGCCTCGTGGAGAAATCCGCGGGGCCTTTATCGTTCCGCCCGATTCCGAAATAAAAAAATCCACTTCAAGCTGAGCTGAATCAAAGCCGATCAGTTCATTTCAAATTCCCAATCCCTCGCTGAATGCGGAATTGAAATCAAGCCCGCTACTTCCCTCAGCGAGTCATTTTTTGCGTGTTTTCCTAGCCATTCCACGCTTCCCTCCGCCTCAACATCATGTCTGAGAAACGCAAGCCTTACCCCTTTGACCTCTTCGAGCCCAAATGGCAATCCCACTGGGCCAAGAATAAAACCTACCGCACCCCCGGTCCAGGCGAAGAAGGCTTCGATGCATCAAAACCCAAATACTTCATCCTCGACATGTTCCCCTACCCCTCCGGCGCCGGCCTCCACGTCGGCCACCCAGAGGGCTACACCGCGACCGATATCGTCGGCCGCTACAAGCGCATGAACGGCTTCAATGTCCTCCACCCCATGGGTTGGGACGCCTTCGGCCTCCCCGCCGAACAATACGCCATCAAAACTGGCCAACACCCCCGCGTCACCACCGAGGCCAACGTCAACAACTTCCGCCGCCAACTCCAAGAACTCGGCTTCGGCTACGATTGGGACCGCGAAGTCAACACCACCGACCCCAAATACGTCCGCTGGACCCAGTGGATTTTCCTCCAGCTCTACAACTCCTACTTCTGCGACGAAGACCAAAAAGCCAAGCCCGTCTCCGAACTCGAAGCCAAAGGCTGGACCCAAGCGCAAATCGATGACGTCCGCCTCGCCTTCATCCATGAAGCTCCCGTCAACTGGTCCCCCTCCATGGGCACCGTCCTCGCCAACGAGGAAGTGGAAGAATGGAAAGCTAAGGGCGAAACAGTCGAGCGCCGCCCCCTCCGCCAATGGATGCTCCGCATCACAAAATACGCCCAACGCCTCATCGACGAACTCGAGCCCCTCGACTGGCCCGAGTCCATCAAAGCCCTCCAGCGCAACTGGATCGGCCGCTCAGAAGGAGCCGAGGTCACCTTCAATGTCGAAGGGAATGACATCACCGTCTTCACCACCCGCCCTGACACCCTCTTCGGAGCCACTTATATGGTTCTCGCGCCCGAGCATCCGCTGGTCTCAGAAATCACCACCGCTGAGCAAAAAGACGCCGTCGAAAAATACATCGCCGCCTGCGCCTCCAAGTCCGACATGGAGCGCGGCCTCGATAAAGAAAAGACCGGCGTCGCCACCGGAGCCTTCGCCACCAACCCCGTCAACGGCGAAAAAATCCCCGTCTGGATCGCCGACTACGTCATGATGGGATACGGCAGCGGAGCCATCATGGCCGTCCCCGCGCACGATGAGCGCGACTTTGAATTCGCCAAGAAATTCGACCTCCCCATCCTGCAAGTCGTCTCAAGGAGCGCGGGCGTCCCGCCCGTATCTGCCCAACCTAAGTCCGCTCGCGAAGTAGAAGATTCTACCCAAGTCCACCGCCGTCGCCTCCCTCATTGGCAACGCCCTGAAACATCCCTTTTGGTCACCTGGCGTCTCGCCGACTCCCTCCCTCAGGAGACTCTTGATAAATTCCTCTCTGAAAAAGACACTTGGATTGCCAAAAATCCCGAGCCTAGATCTCCCGAAAAGGAAGAAGAATTCCACCAACTCTTCTCTGATAAAATTGATAAATGGCTTGATGCAGGCTCCGGCGAATGTGTCCTCCGCGACCCGAAGATTGCCAAGATTGTCAGCGATGCCCTTCATCACTTCGATGGCGAGCGCTACGCTCTAGACAGCTTTGTTGTCATGCCAAACCACGTGCATGTCCTTCTCCAGCTTGCACCCGATCACAAGTTGGAAGAGGTCCTTCATTCATGGAAGAGCTTCACCGCAAAGAAGATCAACGAGGCTCTTGGGCGCGAAGGCAAGCTCTGGCAGCCCGAGTATTTTGACCGCATGATTCGTGATGAAGTTCATCTCGAAAATGTCAGGAAGTATATTGAGAATAATCCCAAGCACGGAAAACTCGGCGAGGAGGAATACCTTCTCTTTACTTCAGAAACGGGCGGGACGCCCGCGCTCCTCGAAGCAGCTCCCGGTTCCGGCACCGCCATCAACTCCGGCTTCCTCGACGGCCTCCCCACTGCCGAAGCAAAAGCCAAAATGATCGAGTGGCTCAAAGCCGAAGGCAAAGGCACCAAGAAAATCCAATTCAAACTCCGCGACTGGCTCTTCTCCCGCCAACGTTATTGGGGTGAACCCTTCCCACTTCTTTGGGACAAGGAAACCGGCCAACACTCCGCCGTCCCCGAATCCGAACTCCCCCTTCTCCAACCCGAGATGGAGGACTTCAAGCCCACCGGCGACCCCCGTGGACCACTCATCAACTGCACCGACTGGATCAACTACTCCGACAAACTCCAGCGCGAGACCAACACCATGCCCCAATGGGCTGGCTCCTGCTGGTATTACCTCCGCTACTGCGACCCCAACAACACCGACCACTTCATCTCCCCCGAGAACGAAGACTACTGGGGCAACGAAGACGGCTTCGTCGATTTTTATGTTGGCGGAAAAGAGCACGCCGTCCTCCACCTCCTTTACTCCCGCTTCTGGCACAAAGTCCTCAACGATCTCGGCCATCTGAAGTCGAAAGAGCCCTTCAAAAAATACTTCGCCCCCGGTCTGATCATGGGTGAAGACGGGCAGAAAATGTCCAAGTCTCTCGGCAACGTCGTGAATCCAGATGACGTCGTCGAAAACTACGGCGCCGACGCCCTCCGCCTCTACGAAATGTTCATGGGCCCTCTCGATCAGGACAAACCATGGGCCATGAAAGGCGTCGAAGGCGTCCACCGCTTCCTCGCCAAAGTTTGGCGTGTCGCCTGCTCAGAAGACGCCGAAGGCAAGTGGCAACTCAGCGGGAAAATTGTCGATGGTCAGAATGAGGAGCTTGCCAAAGTCACCCATCAAACGATCAAACGTGTCGAAGAAGCGATCAACTCTCTCCGCTTCAACACTGCGATCAGCGCGATGATGGAGTGCACCAACGCTTACACCGCAGCCAAGGAAGTCCCGAAAGATCATTTCCTGATCTTCCTGAAACTCCTCAGCCCCTTCGCTCCGCACCTTGCGGAAGAGATCAACTCGGTCCTCGGCGAAAGCGAACTGGTGAGCGAACAAACTTGGCCTGCGCTCGATGAAAGTCTCCTCGTAGAATCCGAGATTCAACTCATCGTTCAAGTGAACGGCAAACTCCGCGCACGCATCCAAGTGCCTGCCGACGTCTCGAAAGAAGACGCTGAAAAAGCGGCCCTCGCCGAGGAAAATGTGCAAAGCTTCATCGATGGGAAAACCCTCCGCAAAGTCATCGTAGTCCCCGGGAAATTAGTGAACATTGTCGCGAATTAACGACTGCCTGATGAGAGAGCGCAGAGAGCTGCGCCTTAGACTCAATCGCCGCTCGCTCTCTTCCCGCCTCCCCCGCCTAAGACTCCCTAGCGCTTACGGCGTAGGAAGCCCGCTCCAGCTCCGAGGAGTAACAACATTGCCGAGCTTGGCTCTGGGATCGCCTCAAGACACAACTGGTGAGTTTGTAAAAGAGAAGAAGCCACTCGTCGCTCCGCTCATCCCAAGAGAGTCTACTCTAATCCCATTTTCCGATTCTCCTCAGCGCTTCTTCCGGATTGAGGTCAGGATTGAATGACTTTTCTCCTATCCCTCCCTTACCCTTCCTGCAAACTTGGAGCCCATCATGCACGGTCTCATTCTTGCACTTCTCCTCCTCTTCGCCGCCCTCACCCACCTAAGCTTAGCTGCCGAGCGCCCCAATATCCTCTGGATCGTAAGCGAGGATAACGCCGCCCACTGGCTCGGCTGCTACGGGAATCAAGAAGCTCAGACCCCGCATCTCGACTCCCTCGCCGCGCGCAGCACCCGCTTCACAGCCGCCTACTCAAACGCCCCAGTCTGTGCCGTAGCCCGCTCCACCATCCTCATGGGCCGCTACGCCCCCTCGATGGGCACCCAGCACATGCGCAGCCGCCACCCCATCCCTCAAAAATTCACCCCCTACCTCACCCACCTTCGTAAAGCCGGCTACTACACCAGCAACGCCTCCAAAACTGACTACAATTTTAAAGGCAATGACCAAGCCCTGTGGGATGACTGCTCTCCGCAGGCCCACTATAAAAACCGCCCCAAAAACACCCCCTTCTTCTCCATCTTCAATCTCACCCTCTCCCATGAATCTAATCTCTTCCCAGAAAAAATCGCCGCAAACCGCGCAAAGGGCCTCATCCCACAGATCCCCCGTCTTGATCCCACCCAGCTCTCCCTCCCGCCCCACCTTCCTGACCTCCCAGAAATACGCCAAGACTTCGCCATCTACCATGACACCATCACCGCGCTAGACCGCCAAATCGGCCAAATCCTCCAACACCTTAAAAAAGACGGCCTCGCCGACAATACCCTCATCTTCTACTACGGCGATCACGGTGGGCCCACTCCCCGCGCTAAACGCTACCTCTACGACACCGGAGTCCGCGTCCCCATGCTCATCCACATCCCTAAAAAATGGGCGAAACTCTCCCCCTTTAAAAACGGCAGCATCAGCCCTGAACCCATCGCCTTCATCGACCTCGCCCCCACCCTTCTCTCCCTCCTAAACCTCCCAAAAGACCCCCATTATCAAGGCCGCGCCTTCCTAGGACCGCAGCGCATCCCCCCTCCCGCCAATCACCATATCTTCCTCTATGCCGACCGCTTTGATGAATTCTACACCTTCCGCCGAGGCCTTAGCAATGGTCGCTATAAATACATTCGTAACTTCACCCCCCACCTTTGGGCCGCCCCCTACTCATTCTACCAATTCCAAATGTCCTCCTGGCCCGCCTGGCAAAAAGCATGGAAAGCTGGAACCCTCAACGGCCCCCACGCCTCCCTCTGGGAAAATGATCGCCCGAGCGAAGAACTCTACGACACCCAAAACGACCCTTGGGAAACCCAAAACCTCGCCACCGACCCCGCCCACACCCAGCGCCTCGCCCACCTACGTCTCATCCTCCGTCAGAAAATGACCCGCATCCGTGACAGCGCCCTCGTTCCAGAGCCCCTCTTCCCCACCATCGCCGGCCAACAAACCATCGCCGCCGCCCTCGCCGCCCCAGACTTCCCCCACCAAAAGCTCCTCAATCTCGCCTTCCTCGCCTCCTCCCAAGATCCCAAAAACCTCCCCGCCCTCCAAAAAGCCGCCGCCTCAAATCATCCCCTCACCCGCTACTGGGGACTCAGCGGCCTCATCACCCTCGGCGAACAAGCCCACCCCGCCCGCCTCATCATCGAGCAAGCCCTCACCTCACCCACCTCCACCAACCGCAGCCTCGCCGCCCACGCCCTCGCCCGCATTGGCCAAAAAAAACGCGCCCTCCGCTCTCTCCTCCAATCCCTCGCCGATCCCTCCCTCCCTCCACTCGATCAAGCCCTCATCATCAACACCCTCCTCCAAATGCGCGAAGGCAAATCCATCCCCGAATCATGGAAAAAACGGGCCCGCCAAAGCCCCAAAAGCCAACCCAGACTCAGCGATCTTGCCGACAAATTACACCTCCTCTAAAACAGCCCCCCACCCCACCCCCATGCGCCTTTTTCAGCAAATTAAAACTTTCTTTTAAAAAAAATTAGGCCATCTTGTTGCATGGATTTACATAAGCGATCTTCAACTTGTAAAAGAATCGAGAGCGCCTTATGCCTTAGCGCATTGGCCTTTCTAACGCTCGGGCCCACCCACGCAGTCGACCTGATCGAGGACTTCAACGGAGGAGAACTCGACCTCACAATCTGGGAAAGAACCGGCACCAAAAGCCATAGCATCGCTGACGGCCGCCTCACCTTCGCCGATGATGGCCCCGGGAACTGGCAGACCGGCGAGATCACCACCAACCAAATCTTTCTCCCCCCACCTTCCGGTGAAACCACCACCATCTCCTGGACCATCGGACCAGCCAGCATCTCACCCTCCAGCGGAAATAACCCAGCCATCCGCTACCAAATCGGCATCATCAGCGCCGATGAAACCTTCCCCAACAAAGAACACTATAACAATAGCACCGGAGGACTCTGGCTAGACATCGACGCCCTCAACGACTCCTCACCAGACATCGGATCAGGAGACGCCTACTCCGCGAACGATGACAAACCCGCCAGTAGCCAAGGCACCAACGAAGGCGGATTCAGCTTCGCCTGGAATTGGCTAGAAGAAAGCCAAGTCATCACCCTCAGCCTCACCGACACCGAATACAGCTGGTTCGCCGATGATACCCTCCTCATCAGCAACACCTTCGAGAGCGCCGGCCTCAACAGCGAGCTCCTCAACGGATATCGCGTCATCGCCCTCGGCATGAACTTCGATAGCGGACGCGGCACCACCTCCTACGAGCGGATCGAGATCCAAAACGCAACAGAACTCTCCGATACCCTTGAAACCTTCGACTCCAACATGGACAGCACCGTCAGCGGACAAGAAATCACCCTCACCTGGCGCGGAAGTCCACAATCCTCATTCACCCTCGACCCAGAAATTGGAAACGTAGACTCCCTCACCAGCAACGGAGAAGGAAGCTTCTCCTTCATCGCCCCAGAAGTCACCGCACGCACCACCCTCACCTACACCCTCACCGCCGTCCTCGGCGATGAAACGATCCGCCGCATCGTCGAAGTAGACATCTTCCCTCCAAGCTTCTTCGAAGACTTCGACGAAGGCTTCCTCGACCTCGAAATGTGGACCAAAACCGGCGATCAATCATTCTTCTTCAGCGATAGTCGCCTCAATTGGGTCGCAGACGGCAGTGACTGGAGCCACGGTGAAGTCGAAAGTAACGCCATCTTCCCCATCCCAGAAGGAGACGGCTCCACCACCATCACCTGGGTTTACGGCCCTAGCCAAGTCACCGTCGATAACGGTGACGGCAGCGCCATCCGCCCCCTCATGGGAATCTTCAGCGCCAACGAAGATGAAACATTCTCAAAACAACACTGGCAAAATGACGAAGGCGGCATTTGGCTCGACATCAGCCGCATGGGAGAAACCCGCACCGATGGCGTCTCCGGCAATATCCACATCGCAAACGACAGCAAAATCCGCGAATCAACCGCCGATGAAATTATTGCCGTCGACATCCCCTGGGATTGGCAAAATGAAAGCCAAGAATTCTCCCTCGTCCTCACCTCCACCGGCTTCACCTGGTTTAGCGGAAGCACCGAGCTCGGCTCCGGCCTTTACAGCGAATTCGGTCTAGACACCGAGATCGAACCCGGCTTCGGCGTCATGGCCATGGCTGGCAACTCAAACGCCGGACGCGGCAGAATGTCCTTCGAGTCCATCTCCCTCCAAACCCAAGCCGCCACCCCCGCCGACCAAGAAATCGTCATCACCGACATCCAATACAGCAGTGACGAAGAAGCCCTCACCCTCGAATGGGTCTCACGCGCCAATTCCACCTACTCCATCGAGCGCCTCGATGCGAACGGAGACTGGCAACTCGCCACAGACGAAGTAGAAGCCACCGGCACCAGCACCCGCTTCGACCTCCAAAACGTCTTCGGCCGCGCCGGCATCTTCCGCGTCATCGAGGAATAAGGCCCCCACTCCCTCCCCCCTCACACACGCTTCTTCCCCCTCCCGGAAGAAGCGCAGCCCTACCCTCCCCCCCATCCCACCGAAACCTCCCACCATCAGCGAGCTTCGATAATGAGATTTCCCATCTCTCATCGTATGCCGACATACATTTGTTTTTCTTCTCCGCGTCCTAGAATGCCTGACAAAAATGGCACGACCTGAACGGCCATTTCAGGGATTCTTCCTGAAATATTTTCGGGACGCCTGACACCAGTTTACCTCCGCAACACCTTCTCGATATTCAGCCCTTCTGACAAAAAACCCCACGCCATCAAACGAAGGCCGAGAAACTACCAACTTCTGACCAGCCATCGCCACATCTTCAAAGAAATCCAACCTCGCTCAAGCACCCATTTTTCTGGGGCCAGGCCATACCAGGTATACAGACAAAGAAACCCTTCGAGTCATTTGTTTTCAATGGTTTTGGGGTAAGTGGGGTGCTTTTGAGTGGCGCAGATTTGGGGGGATTTGAGGGAAAGGGGGATGGTTTTTTGGGGGGGATGCGGAGGGCTATTTAGAGGTCGAAATTCAGTGAGAGGCCGAAGTAGAGAGCTCCATCGTTTTGGTCGGCGAAGCCTTCATCTGAAGTGAAGCCGAGGGCGTAACCTCCTTCGATCAATATGGAGGTCTTGGTTGAGATGTCGTATTCTAGAAAACTTCCGACTGTGAGTAATAAGACTGGAGCGTCTGAAGCTTCTTCGGTCCCGTCTTGGCTGTCATCGGCAGGTGTTGTGATTCCGAATCCAAGACTGAAACCATACCAGAGAGTGGAGTTCGGGCTGTTGATGAAATCTGCGCCGGTGTTCCAGCGATAAGTGAGGTTTACGAGGTCGATTGAAGCGCTGATGTTGCCATCCTGAAAGATGTCGATTTCGCCTTCGTCGTCTGAGCCGGTATCGAAGAAGACACGGGCGCTTGGCTTGAAGATTCTGAATTTAAATCCTCCGTAGTTTCCTGAGGCGCCTTGCATTGCTTGTTTCTTATCTTCCCATGATAGGGATGAGAGGTCAGCTCCTCCGAGGAGTCTGGGACCACTGCCGGTATTGTATTGAGGGGCAGTGCTGGCGGCGGTGGCGATTTCTGGGCTTTGTCCGAGGCTGAACTGGGATGTTGCGATGATGATTAGTTTTGTGATGAGTGTTTTTTTCATGGTGTTCATGGTGTAAGTGGCTTGCTTGGCCTTTCATGAATTATGAGGGGTGATGGGGTTTGTCAATTCGCATATTTTACATAAACACCTACTAGAAAGCGAGTTGTGTCAATTTTGATATGGAGACGTGGTGAGTGGGGGCGTTAAAAAAACGTCAACCAGCTGCGTAACTTCATGCCATTCATGCCAAGCACACTACGCTCGATCAGGACGAAAAAGCTATCTTCCTCACCGCCTAGGGCGAAGGCTGGGCGATACCCGCTTCATCCAGCAACTCCTCGGTCACGAAAAGCTAGAAACCACCACCATTTACACGCAAGTGAGCATCAAGCAGCTGAAAGCGGTCCACGCCAAAAACCGCGCCCTTAGCCTTCTTTTGAAGCCTCTGAAATTTTTCTCCGCGATTCCCGCAGCTGCCCTAGGAGCCAGAGCACTATCAAAATGGTCACTCCCTGCATAAACCAAAATGCCAGAGGCATGGCGCGGGCTACGTGACGCGGCAACTCATCTGGAGAGAGAAAAACCGCCGCCCCATAAAAAGGCCAGGAAAGCGGGCAAATCACCCCCATCCAGATCGCCGGAACACTTAAAGAATCGCTCGTGACTCCCATAATGACTGCCAACATAAGCGGTAAAATTCCCGCTAAAATCACCATCAGTCCCGTGATTTTTCGACCATAGCACTCCAATAGTGCCTGCAAGCCCATCCCGCCTCCGAGTAAGATTAAAACCATCGCCAGCGGAGTCAGAGAGTTTAAAGAAAATTGGGGATACCAATGCGACTGCAACAGAGCATTTGAGAATACGAACCAACCCACCGCACCCATCCCCGCCATCGCCAAAGCCCATGGAAACGCTGTCGCCGCATCAGAAAGCTGGGGCAAGCTCGGCGAGCCTAACTTCCGGGCCCGCCGCCAACCTCGCACTTGCGTCTGATCTTGCGGCGTAATTAAAAAGATCAACCACCAGAGGAAAATCAGCGTCACCACCCCGTAAAGGGCAATCATCACGAAAGCCTCGCCTAGCTCCGGGCTCCATTCACCTGCCCCAGGCTCCACCAGCCTCCCAAAACGCCGACTTAGCTCCCGAGAGGGAAAAAGATCTCCCGTCGCAATCAAAGGCAGAGCATTGCCCAAGAGCATCACCTGCAACCAAGCGAAAAGCCCCGTCGCCCCCACCTTCCCCAACAAATGACAATCCGCCTTCCGCCATCTCCGCCAAAGCATCGTCACCATCGCTAAAATCAAAACCGCTTGAGAAATCAAAGTGAAAACCACTTGCGGTAAATTTAAGCCAAAAAAGCGAGCCTGCGGAATAACGCTCTGTAAAATCACCGCCGCATCACCGAGCGGACGAGCGAGCAAATCAGGATAAACATCTTTAAAGACCGGATAAATCGTGACGTATTTCAGATAAACGAGGCCAAATTTCGCCGCCTGCGGAATCACCGTATAAAGGAGAAACACCATCCCCGTAGAAGCTAAAAAAGCCCACCTCCGGTTCTTCATGACCGACCCTGCCAGCAGCCCAGTAAGGTGATAAAGAATCGCTGCCATCACAAAGACCGAATAAAGCTGAAAGAAACTCCCGAGCGGGACCTCCCCCATCCACACCGACCAAATCGTAAATGGTAAAGTCGCCGTAAAGAGCAGCCATTCCCGAATCGGCAGCCCGAAGAGATAGCCCATCACCTTCGCCAAAGGCGTCATCGGAGCTAATCTTTGATAATCGATCACTCCCTCATCAGCCTCCGTCGTGATCCCAGCGGCCGCCTGCCCCGTCCCTAAGCCAAAGAGAATCAGGCCCTGTAAAATTAAAAGCGGAATCAAGGGCATCCTTGCCATATTCACCTCCTCCCCCATCACCCGCGCACTCCCCTCTCTTGACACAAAGAAAAGAAAGCCCGCCACCATCACCGTCAGCAAAAGCGCCACCCCAAAGCTCGCCGGCCGCAGACGGCTCCGCGCATAGCGCCGCACAATTGGGTTTGCCCATATCTTCCAAGCCGGAACTGCTCTCCGAGGTCTATGATTATCTCCATTTTTCATTCCACGCGGTTCCCTTCTGCAACACTTACTAAAATATCCTCAAAGGAAGATCCCTCTTCCTCAAACGCACGGAGCTTTAGCCCCGCATTTACCAAATCAGCCAACAAATTTTCCTGCCCATCATCATCACCCGTGAACTGAAAATTCACCACCGCACCCTCCCTCTTCAGGGCAGAAATATCTGACCTCTTTTCCAGCCAGCTCGCCAAACTCTCAGGATCACCAAAGGTTCTAGCCTTAAACCTCCGCTCAGCATTGCCCAACTGCCGCTTCACCTCCTCTGCCGTCCCACTCGCCAGCAAGCGGCCTTGATTCATCACACATAATGAAGAACACATCTCCGCCAGCTCACTTAGAATATGAGAACTCACCAGCACCGTGGCCCCCTCATTCGCCAGCGCCTGCAAGGCCAACCTCATCTCGCGCCGTGATAAGGGATCCAGACCACTCGCGGGCTCATCTAAGATGAGGACCTTTGGCCGGTGCAGCAGAGTCTTAGCAAGGATCAAGCGCTGCGTCTGCCCGCGTGATAACTCCTTACACCACGCCTCTCGCTTCTCCGATAAATTCACAATCGCGAGGCACTCATCCACCCTCGCTAATCTCTCTTTCCCTCCCCCTAAGCGATGCGTATCTGCATGAAAATCGAGAAATTCCCACAGCTTCAGATCAGAGGGCACCGGTGCTAAATCTGGCATATAAGCCATCACCCTCCGAGCCTCATCAGCCGACTCAAAGATATCAAAACCCGCCACCGTCACCTCACCATAAGTAGGCTCCATCAGCGTCGTCAGCACTTTAAACGTACTCGTCTTCCCCGCTCCATTCGGCCCCACTAAGCCAAAGACCTGCCCGTAAGGAATGCTCAAGCTAATGTCATGCACCGCCACAAAATCTCCATAATCGACGCGGAGATCTTTAATCTCAATTGCTGCCTCACTCATCTAAAACCAATCCCCCTCTAATAGATCCCAATCCCTCGGCAACACTAAACCGACTCTCCCCATCTGGCTCTCCGCGACCTCCCGCCGTGCCGCTCGTGCCTCATCGAGCTCCCTCACCTGCTCAGGCCGCAGCACCGCGCGGATCGCCGCATCTCGCTCTTGCCGATTCAGCGCCCTTTCCTCCCCCTCCTGCCCCTCCGGTCCTAGCCCAGGTCGATACCCCTCAGCCCCTCTCACCAAAACCCCGAAGAGTTGCTCATGCTGTGCATCATCCAGCTCCACCATGTCATCTAAACGCTGAAGATTACGATCCGCCTCCTGCTGCACCACGCGGGCTCGCTTCGCCAAATTCTCTGCCCGAAAGCTCTCCCTCTCTTCTCCTTCTAAAAAACCCTCCATCAGAGACTCCGCTCCCTCGCCCTCTCCCCAGTGATGATCGCTGGCGCGCATCAGATCCACCCACCCAGAGCTCTCACTCATGATCACCCCCGTCATCCGCTCCGCATTCTTACGACTCTGCTCCGTAAACCACGCCCTTAACTCCTCCTTCTCGGACTTCGATAAATCATACCTTCTCCCCCATTCAGAAATCCGCGCATCCGCCGCATCCGCCTCATTCACTTGGCGAAGTCTCTCAAAAATCGGAGCCATCTGCCGCATCCACGGCTTCATAGTCGCAGTCACATCATCCAGACTCAGCTCCTCTCCATCTCTAAAATCCCGAGCCAAATCGCGCATTCCACCGCCCCTCATTCCCGCCTCTCGCTGAACCTGCTTGGTCAGCGATTGCGCCCTCCGCTCAGCTCTCTCCAATTTCTCCTCAGCAATCTCTAGCTGATCCTCCATGGTTCCCGGCTCAGGCCCCATGCTCTTTGAAAAAAGCCCCCCTCCGATCGCTCCCACAATCAGACCCACCATTAACCCAAATCCTTGTTTCACATTCACACATGATTTCCTAGCACCGCCCAAATCACTCTACGAGTTGAATTACCTCTTCCCCTCAATTTTTAATGGCTCCAAAATCAAAGTCTTAAACTCCACCTCAGCACCCTCGGCCTGCAAAGCAATTTTGCCTTTCGAAGCCGTACAATTCATCCCGTGATTCACCAGATCATCATTCACCCAGACCTTCAGCTCGTTTCCTCGACACTCGATCACCATCTGATTCCACTCCCCAAGCGGATTCTCAGACCCATCCGTCAGATTTAGAATCCGCCGCGCATCCCCCCTCTTCCCGCCCCACTTCTGATTCTCACCCTTCGGGCGCCGCTTCTCCATCTCTGGCACCTCAATGTCCTCATCAATACACCAAAAATCTCCCGCATTTCCATGATGCATCTGCACCTCGATCGACGCCGGAAACATCCCAAACAAAGCACGCGGTTTTGACACATAAACCAAGACCCCACAATTCCCCGCCTCCTTTGAAAAACGATACTCCACCGTAAGCTTGAAATTCTCATAAACCCGATCCGTAATCAAATGCCCGCGCGGCTCCCCCAAACTCACCAACTTCCCATCACGCACCACAAAACTTGGCCTGATTTTAGGATCCTCATCCGCCCTCGGCACATCAACATGCCACCCCGCCAGATCCACCCCATTAAAGAGCGACCCCTCCTCAAGCTTCTCCCCCTCCTCACCAAAAACCAAAAATGGAAACCAGAAAAACAACACTCTCAAAAAATCTCTCCATCCCCCACTCATCATCCCGAGAGTTTACCGAGTCCATCGCCTCTTACAATTGTGCATTTTCATTCCATTTTCCCCAAATCCCCCTTATCTCACGCCCGTCAGGGACTTCCAAAACCCTTCACAAATCACCACTCACCAGTCACCATCCCTCCCGTGTCCGTCGAACTCACCCGTAACTTCTCCATCATCGCCCATATCGATCATGGCAAAACGACCCTGTCCGATCGCCTCATGGAGCACACCCAGACCATCACCCAGCGCGAATCGCAGGCCCAGCACCTCGACTCCATGGACCTAGAGCGCGAGAAAGGAATCACCATCAAATCCCACCCCGTCACCCTCTCCTTCAAATCCAAAGACGGCAAAACCTACAAGCTCAACCTCCTCGATACCCCCGGCCACGTCGACTTCTCCTACGAGGTCTCCCGCTCCCTCGCCGCTTGCGAAGGCGCCATCCTCATCATCGACGCCGCCCAAGGAGTCGAAGCCCAAACCATGGCCAACGTCAACCTCGCCATGGAACAAGACCTCGCCATCGTCCCCGTTCTTAACAAGATCGACCTCCCCGCCGCCGACATCCCTCGCTGCCGCCAACAACTCGAGGAAATCCTCGCCATCCCCGGCGAACACGGCATCCCCGCCTCCGCCAAAATGGGCATCGGCATCGAAGACATCCTCGAAGCCGTCGTAGAACTCGTCCCACCACCCGTCGAAAACCCCGATGGCCTCCTCCGCGCCTCCGTCTTCGACTCCCTCTACGATGCCTACCGTGGCGTCATCTCCTACGTCCGCGTCGTCTCCGGCGAGATGAAAAAAGGCGACAAAATCAAACTCTTCCACACCCCCACCAACTACGAGATTAAGGAGACCGGAATCTTCACCCCCAAGATGACCAAAACCGACAAACTCTCCACCGGAGACGTCGGCTACATCATCGCCAACATGAAATCCTCCGCCGAAGTCAAAATCGGCGACACCATCACCCACAAAGACAAGCCCTGCCTAGAGCCCCTCCCCGGATTCAAAGAAATCCGCCCCATGGTCTTCTCCGGCATCTAC